>NZ_JACFYJ010000048.1:0-60584 GCF_037126505.1 Paraburkholderia bengalensis | reverse complement strand
TCGAATTCGCACGCGCCCGCGAGATCGAGAATGTCGTAGCCGCGGTAGTGCAGGTCGTTGCCCGTCTTGCCGACCGTGCACAACGCGGTATTGCCCGCCGTCACGCCCGACAGGGCCACGGATTTCTTCGGTTTGAAGCCGCTTGTGGTGTCCGCTGCAGCCGCTTGCGTGGTATCGCTCATGCCAGGGGTCTCCTTGATGTGCCGCTTACTTGTTCTGCTCTTTTTTCTGCGCGGTTTGGCTAAACAGCGCGTCGAGCTTCTGCTCATACGCGTGATAGCCAATCCGGTCGTACAGTTCGGCGCGCGTCTGCATCGTATCGACGACAGCCTGTTGCGTGCCGTCGCGGCGGATTGCCGTGTAAACGTTTTCCGCCGCCTTGTTCATCGCGCGAAACGCCGATAGCGGATATAGCACGAGCGATACGTCGGCGCCGCGCAGCTCGTCCACCGTGAAGAGCGGCGTCGCGCCGAATTCGGTGATGTTCGCGAGGATCGGCACCTTCACGGTTTGCGCGAACTTGCGGTACATGCCGAGTTCCGTCATCGCCTCGGGGAAGATCATGTCGGCGCCCGCTTCCACGCAAGCCGCCGCGCGATCCATTGCCGACTGCAGGCCTTCGACGGCGAGCGCGTCGGTACGCGCCATGATGACGAAATTCGGATCGGTGCGCGCGTCGACGGCGGCCTTGATGCGGTCGACCATCTCGTCCTGCGACACGATCGCCTTGCCCGGCCGATGCCCGCAGCGTTTCGCGCCGACCTGGTCTTCGATGTGCATCGCGCCCGCGCCCGCCTTGGTCAACGCCTTCACCGTGCGCGCAATGTTGAACGCCGACGGCCCGAAGCCCGTGTCGACGTCGACCAGCAGCGGCAGGTCGCAGACATCCGTGATGCGGCGCACGTCGGTCAGCACGTCGTCGAGCGTCGAGATGCCGAGGTCGGGCAAGCCGAGCGAGCCGGCCGCGACGCCGCCGCCCGACACGTAGATCGCCTTGAAGCCCGCGCGTTGGGCCAGCAGGGCGTGATTCGCGTTGATCGCGCCCACCACCTGCAGCGGTTTTTCGGCGGCGACGGCGGCGCGGAACGCAGCGCCCGCGGACGGATTGGCAGAGGTGCTCATGATGTGGACTTCTCCGTTGCGTTCGTTTCTCCCGGCCCGAACAGCGGCGCGGCCTCGGCGGGCACGCTGCGGCCCGTCGAGCGGGCGCGGCGCAGCACCGACCAGTAATAGCGATAGCTCGCGCGGTCGTGCAGCGTATCGCGGTGGCGCGTCGGCCCCCATGCCGCCGATTGAGCGGCCAGCAGGATTTCCGTCGCCGTCGCGATTTCTTCGTCGCGCGGCGCGAAGGCCGACACGATGGCGGGAATCTGCGCGGGATGAATGCTCCACATGCGCGTGTAGCCGAACTCGTTGCGGGCGCGCAGTGCGTCATTCCCGACGACGTCCATGTCGCGCACTTCAGTCGATACGTTGTGTGACGGCACCTTGCCGTGCGCGTGGCAAGCAGCGGAAATCTCGAGTTTCGCGCGCCGCACGAGCGGGTGATCGAACTGGCCAGGTGAGCGCATGGCCGTGTCGGGAATCGCGCCGTCGTGCGCGGACACGAAGTCCATCAGGCCGAAGCTCAGCGCCTCGACGCCCGGTAGCGCAGCGAGTTCGAACACGCGCGTCAAGGCGCCATGCGTTTCGATCAGCAACTGGACAGGAACGGGCTGCGCGATGCCGAGTTCGCGGCGGGTGGCCTCGATGAACGCGCACATCTCGGCGGCATCGGGCACGTTGCGGATTTTTGGCAGCGCAATATAAGCGGGCGCGCGCTTCGCGGCGCGCAGGATCAGGCGCACGTCGTCGCGCCAGTGTGCATGTGCGAAATCGTGAATCCGCACGCCGACACGGCCGAAGCGGTCATGCTCGCCGCCGAGCAGCGACGCGACGAGTTCCGCATGCTCCGCCTCGCGGCCCACCTGGGCGCCGTCTTCGCAGTCGAGCGTGACGTCGAACACCGGCCCGAGTTGCTGCTGCAACGCGAGCGATTTCAGCATCAGTTTCTCGCTGCCCGCGTAGTGATCGCAGGCAGGCAGCATGGTGGGCGGCGCTTCGCCGTCAAACAGGACTTCGGCGGGAGTCAGGGCGCGCATTATGGCGTGAGAGCGTGGGTTCGGTTTGCAATGTCCGATTCGGGCGCGCTCTGCGTGAAGCCGATGCAAAGCGCGTCCGGATCGGACGTGGCCCGCTGCTTGCCCGTCATCGCGCGCAACGGCGCGCAAACGGTCGAGCAGGCGCCACACGTGAAAAAACCGGAACCCGCCGCGCTGCAACGGAGTCCCGGTCTGTCCGCATACGGCGATTAGCCGAGCAGGTGCTGCACGCCGTCGCGCTCTTCGAGCAGCTCGTTCAGCGTGGCATCCATCTTCTCGCGCGAGAACGCGTCGATCTGCAGACCTTCGACACGCTTGTACTCGCCGTTTTCGCACGTCACGGGGACGCCGTAGACGATGTCTTCGGGAATGCCGTACGAACCGTCCGACGGAATGCCCATCGTCACCCACTTGCCGTTCGTGCCGAGCACCCAGTCACGCACGTGGTCGATGGCTGCATTCGCCGCCGAAGCCGCCGACGACAGGCCGCGTGCCTCGATGATCGCCGCGCCGCGCTTGCCGACCGTCGGGATGAACGTGTTTCGGTTCCATTCTTCGTCGTTGATGAGCTTGGTCAGGGGCTGCCCTTCTGCCGTCGCGACGCGGAAATCCGGGTACATGGTGGGCGAGTGATTGCCCCACACGACCAGCTTTTCGATCGACGAAACCGGCTTGCCCGACTTGGCAGCCAGTTGCGACAGCGCGCGGTTGTGGTCCAGGCGCAGCATGGCCGTGAAGTTCTTCTTCGGCAGATCCGGCGCCGACTTCATTGCGATGTAGGCGTTCGTGTTGGCCGGGTTGCCGACGACCAGCACCTTCACGTCGCGGCTGGCGACTTCGTTCAGCGCCTTGCCTTGCACCGTGAAGATTTCGGCGTTCGCCGACAGCAGGTCCTTGCGCTCCATGCCCTTCGAGCGCGGGCGCGCGCCGACGAGCAGTGCGACGTCTGCGTCCTTGAATGCAACCTTGGGATCGTCAGTGACCACGACACCCGCGAGCAGCGGGAACGCGCAGTCTTCGAGTTCCATCACGACGCCTTTGACGGCGGCTTGCGCTTGCGGCAGGTCGAGCAGCTGCAGGATGACCGGCTGATCCTTGCCGAGCATGTCGCCATTGGCGATGCGGAACAGCAGGGAATAACCGATTTGACCTGCGGCGCCAGTGACGGCAACGCGCTTTGCGGGCTTAGCCATTGAGAAATCTCCAGGACGATGCGTTGAACGCTAGGGAAAACGCCATTCTATATGCGCGTTACGCGAAGCGTTGTTTTAAGCACGGCAAATCCGCTGCGCGAGCCCCGAGGCGGTCCGAAGAATGCCAGAAGACGCGCTGCCGGCGAAGCCGCCGCGCCAGTTAACCAGTGCTGCCGGGCAAGGGGACGGGATGTTGCCTCGATGCCGGCGACCTGCGCCGCCGGGCGGACGCCACGACGGGCGCAAGGATAACGCCACATCAGGCCGCTGCATGGCGCGGGCTCCTGCAAACAGCGCGTTTCGGCGGGCATTGCGGCGCGTGTGCGGCAAGCAATGCAGGGCGAAGAAACCTGAACTGCGTGAGGGAACGGCGTGATGCAGGGTGGCCTTTTGGTGCATCACGCTATTGACATAAAGCGGTGTCAAAAATGCGCGGCGCAACCCGCAAACCCTTGCTCGACAAGGAGTGTAGGATTCGGGTGGCACAAAGTCAACCGTATCTTATGTCTTATATAAGACATATTTGTTGCGGGAAAAATGTGGACGGCGCGAGGCGCTTTGTGTTGAAATGCGCGCATGAATTCGAACCAGGCCAGCACAGCGAACCCTACCGGCGCGCCGGGCGCGGGTGAGGCTGCGCCTGTCTCTGCGCCGGCGCCATCGCCAACGTTCAGTCCTCTCTATCAGCAGATCAAGGCGCTGATCACGCAGAGTCTCGAGTCGGGCGAATGGAAGCCGGGCGAGATCATTCCGAGCGAAGTCGAACTGGCCGCGCGCTACAAGGTGAGTCAAGGCACCGTGCGCAAGGCGATCGACGAGCTCGCCGCCGACAATCTGCTGGTGCGCCGTCAGGGCAAGGGCACTTTTGTTGCCACGCACAACGAAGATCGCGCGCAATTCCGTTTCCTGCGTCTGCTCGCCGACGATGGCGCCGAGCATCCGCACATCAGCCGTCTGCTGGAGTGCCGGCGGCTGCGCGCGTCGGCGGAGATCGCGCGGCAACTGGACCTGAAGCCCGCCGATCCCGTCGTGCTGATCAAGCGTCTGCTCACCTTCGACGGCGAAGACACGGTGCTGGACGAAATCTGGCTGCCGGGCGGCGTGTTTCGCGGGCTGACGCTCGAGCGTCTGTCGGAGTACAAAGGGCCGCTCTACGCGATGTTCGAGACGGAGTTCGGCACGCGCATGATCCGCGCATCGGAGAAGATTCGCGCCGTCGCGGCGGACCCGTCCGTTGCGGATCTGCTGCACGTGCCCACAGGTTTCCCATTGCTGTCCGTGGAGCGCGTGTCCTATACCTATGGTGACCGTCCCGTCGAAGTCCGGCGAGGATGGTATGTCACAACCGGGTATTACTATCAGAACGACTTGAGTTGAACGAACAAGCGTTGCCGCAGGCTTGCGGCGAGGCTTGCCTGGCGCCATTAGCTGTGCGCGGCGTAACGCTGTCTTGAGCAGAGTTTCGCTGCAGCGCGAAATGAAAAGGCGCTAAAATTGCGGATTAGTGTGACAACATAAGTAGGGGTCTAGCATGGCTGAAGCCGTAAAAAAACCGAGGCCGGAATTCCGGAACATCGGTATCGGGCAGATATTGACAGCGTATCGTCTCCCACTCGCGGGACGCGTTTCGATTCTCCATCGCGTGAGCGGTGGTCTGCTCTTCATCTTCCTTCCGTTCCTGCTGTACCTCTTCGATCAGAGTCTCACATCTGAACTCAGTTTCGAAGTTTTCAAGGGCTTCCTGTCCAACATCATCGTCAAGCTCATCACGCTGGTTCTGGCGTGGGCGTTCCTGTTCCACTTCTGCGCCGGTGTCCGTCACCTCACGATGGACATGAACCATGACGCGGTGTCGAAGGAACGCGGCAAGAGCACGTCAGTCGTCGTGCTCGTTGTTTCGTCGATCCTGACGATCGCCTTCGCGCTCAAACTGTTCGGAGCATTCTAAGAATATGTCAGCTAATAACCGTGTTGGCTCGAAGCGCCTCGTCGTCGGCGCTCACTACGGTCTGCGCGACTGGCTCGCACAGCGCATCACGGCCGTCATCATGGCCGTCTACACCATCATTCTGCTCGCCTGGTTCTTCGCGGCGCAGGCATTCTCGTACGACGGCTGGGCGTCGATCTTCGCCACGCAATGGATGAAGCTCGCCACCTTCGTCACGCTGCTCTCGCTGTTCTATCACGCCTGGGTTGGCGTGCGCGACATCTGGATGGACTACATCAAGCCCGTTGGCACGCGGCTTCTGCTGCAAGCGTTGACGATCGTCTGGCTGCTCGCGTGTGCGGGCTACGCTGCGCAGATTCTCTGGAGAGTGTAAAAGAATGGTTGCAATCAAGAATTCTCTGCCGCGTCGCCGCTTCGACGTGGTCATCGTCGGCGCGGGCGGCTCGGGCATGCGCGCTTCGCTGCAGCTCGCGCGCGCGGGCCTGTCGGTGTGCGTGCTGTCCAAGGTGTTTCCGACGCGTTCGCATACGGTCGCGGCGCAAGGCGGCATCGGCGCATCGCTTGGCAACATGAGCGAAGACAACTGGCACTACCACTTCTACGACACGATCAAGGGCTCCGACTGGCTCGGCGACCAGGACGCGATCGAGTTCATGTGCCGTGAAGCACCGAACGCCGTCTACGAGCTCGAACACTTCGGCATGCCGTTCGACCGCAACGCGGACGGCACGATCTATCAGCGCCCGTTCGGCGGCCACACCGCCAACTATGGCGAAAAGCCCGTGCAACGCGCTTGCGCAGCGGCTGACCGTACCGGCCACGCGCTGCTGCACACGCTGTATCAGCAGAACGTCGCGGCCAAGACCACGTTCTTCGTCGAATGGATGGCGCTGGACCTGATCCGCGACGCCGACGGCGACGTGCTCGGCGTGACCGCGCTCGAAATGGAAACGGGCGACGTCTACATCCTCGAAGGCAAGACCACGCTGTTCGCCACGGGCGGCGCAGGCCGCATCTTCGCGGCATCCACGAACGCGTTCATCAACACGGGCGACGGCCTGGGCATGGCCGCACGCGCGGGCATCCCGCTCGAGGACATGGAATTCTGGCAATTCCACCCGACGGGCGTGGCGGGCGCAGGCGTGCTGATCACGGAAGGCGTGCGCGGCGAAGGCGGCATCTTGCGTAACTCGAACGGCGAGCGCTTCATGGAGCGCTACGCGCCTACCTTGAAGGATCTGGCGCCGCGCGACTTCGTTTCGCGCTCGATGGACCAGGAAATCAAGGAAGGCCGCGGCGTCGGTCCGAACAAGGACCACGTCTTGCTGGACCTGTCGCACATCGGCGCCGAGACGATCATGAAGCGTCTGCCGTCGATCCGCGAAATCGCGCTGAAGTTCGCGAACGTCGACTGTATCAAGGAGCCGATTCCCGTCGTGCCGACCATCCACTACCAGATGGGCGGCATTCCGACGAACATCCACGGTCAGGTCGTCGGTACGGCGAAGGGCCACGAAGACCCGATCAACGGCTTCTACGCAGTGGGCGAGTGCTCGTGCGTGTCGGTGCACGGCGCGAACCGTCTGGGCACGAACTCGCTGCTCGACCTCGTGGTGTTCGGCCGCGCTGCCGGCAACCACATCGTCAAGCACGTGAAGGAAATCAAGGAACACAAGCCGCTGCCGGCAGATGCTGCCGACTTCGCGCTGTCGCGTCTCGCCAAGCTCGACAACTCGAGCTCGGGCGAATACGCGCAAACGGTCGCGAACGACATCCGTTCGACGATGCAGGCGCACGCAGGCGTATTCCGCACCTCGAAGCTGCTGGCTGAAGGCGTCGAGAAGATGAAGGAACTGAAGGAACGCGCGGCTGGCGTTCACCTGAAGGACAAGTCGAAGGTGTTCAACACGGCGCGCGTCGAAGCGCTCGAAGTGGAGAACCTGATCGAAGTGGCGCGCGCGACGATGGTGTCGGCGGAAGCCCGCAAGGAAAGCCGCGGTGCGCACGCACAAAGCGACTTCGAACATCGCGACGACGAAAACTGGCTGCGCCATACGCTGTGGTACAGCGAAGGCGATCGCCTCGACTACAAGCCGGTTCACATGAACCCGCTGACGGTCGAATCGGTGCCTCCGAAGGCACGTACTTTCTAAGCGCGTCCTATCAAGGCACAAGTCAAAGGATCTGAGAAATGGCCAAGCGTACTTTTGAAATCTACCGCTACGACCCGGACAAGGATGCAGCACCGCGCATGCAGACGTACGAGATCGAAATCGACTCGCACGAGCGCATGCTGCTCGACGCGCTCGTCAAGCTGAAGGCCCTGGACGAAACGCTGTCGTTCCGTCGCTCGTGCCGCGAAGGCGTGTGCGGTTCGGACGCAATGAACATCAACGGCAAGAACGGTCTTGCCTGTCTGACGAACCTGAACGACCTGCCGCAGAAGATCGTACTGCGTCCGCTGCCGGGCCTGCCCGTCGTGCGCGACCTGATCTGCGACTTCACGCAGTTCTTCAACCAGTATCACTCGATCAAGCCGTACCTGATCAACGATACGCCGCCGCCGGAAAAGGAACGTCTGCAGTCGCCGGAAGAACGCGACGAGCTCGACGGCCTGTACGAGTGCATTCTGTGCGCGAGCTGCTCGACGTCGTGCCCGAGCTTCTGGTGGAACCCGGACAAGTTCGTCGGTCCGGCGGGCCTGCTGCAAGCCTATCGCTTCATCGCGGACAGCCGCGACCAGGCAACGGGCGAGCGTCTCGACAACCTGGAAGATCCGTATCGTCTGTTCCGTTGCCATACGATCATGAACTGCGTCGACGTGTGCCCGAAGGGCCTCAATCCGACGAAGGCGATCGGCAAGATCAAGGAATTGATGGTTCGCCGCGCTGTCTAGGATGATTAACCCCCACGCTCCCTTTCGGCCGCTGCCCCCCGAAGGGGCGGTCAGTGCGCTAGGGAGCGGCCCTGCGCGTACTGACATGGATGAAACTTCGCATCAGTCCGACCCTCTTCGCCGCGCGCGTCTCCGCTGGCGCGCACGGCGCGGTTTGCTGGAAAACGATCTGATCTTCGAGCGTTTTTTCAGCCGATATGAGCATGACCTCAGTGATGCGGACGTAGGCGCGCTCACGCGCCTGCTCGAACTGAGCGATAACGACCTGATGGACTTGCTGCTCGCACGCAAGGAACCGGAAGGCGATCTCGCCGACGCCGACGTCAGGCGGGTGCTGGAGATGCTGCGCACCGTGTGAGGCAACGGTGCGCAGGTGAGTTTGATCCAGGCGTGCAATTATCGAAACCCTGTTTCCATACTTCGATTGAGGATGTGCTATGACCCCGTCAGATGTTAAAGCCACGCTATCGTTCAGCGACAACTCGCCGAGCGTTGAAATGCCGATCTACAAGGGCACGATGGGCCCGGATGTGATCGACATCCGCAAACTGTACGGTCAGACCGGCAAGTTCACGTACGATCCGGGCTTCATGTCGACGGCGTCGTGCAACTCGGCTATCACCTACATCGACGGCGACAAGGGCGAGCTGCTGTATCGCGGCTTCCCGATCGACAACCTCGCGCAAAACGCCGACTTCCTCGAAACGTGCTACCTGCTGCTGAAGGGCGAACTGCCGAACCAGGCGGAGAAGGACGAGTTCGTGAAGACGGTCACGAACCACACGATGGTTCACGAGCAGATGCAGTTCTTCTTCCGTGGCTTCCGCCGCGACGCGCACCCGATGGCGATTCTCGTCGCCGCAGTTGGCGCGCTGTCGGCGTTCTACCACGACTCGCTCGACATCAATAACCCGCGTCACCGCGAAGTCTCGGCAATCCGCATGATCGCGAAGCTGCCTACGCTGGTGGCGATGGCGTACAAGTACTCGATCGGCCAGCCGTTCGTGTATCCGCAGAACAATCTGTCGTACAGCGCGAACTTCATGCGCATGATGTTCTCGAACCCGTGCGAAGAGTACAAGGTCAACGAAGTGCTCGTCCGCGCACTCGACCGCATCCTGATCCTGCACGCCGATCACGAGCAGAACGCGTCCACGTCGACGGTGCGTCTGGCGGGTTCGTCGGGCGCGAACCCGTTTGCGTGTATCGCGGCCGGTATCGCGTGTCTGTGGGGCCCGGCGCACGGCGGCGCGAACGAGGCCGCGCTGAACATGCTGGAAGAAATCGGCTCGGTCGACAATATTCCTGAGTTCATCAAGCAGGTGAAGGACAAGAACTCGGGCGTGAAGCTGATGGGCTTCGGTCACCGCGTCTACAAGAACTACGATCCGCGCGCCAAGCTGATGCGCGAGACCTGCCACGAAGTGCTGAACGAACTGGGCCTGCACGACGACCCGTTGTTCAAGCTCGCCATGGCGCTCGAAAAGATCGCGCTGGAAGACGAATACTTCGTGTCGCGCAAGCTGTACCCGAACGTCGACTTCTACTCGGGCATCGTGCAGCGCGCGCTGGGCATCCCGACGTCGATGTTCACGTGTATCTTCGCGATGGCGCGTACAGTGGGCTGGATCGCGCAGTGGAACGAAATGATCGCCGATCCCGAGCAGAAGATCGGCCGTCCGCGTCAGCTGTTCGTCGGCGAAACGCCGCGCGAGGCGAAGCCGATCGCTCAGCGCTAAGCTTGGCCGCGCGTCAGGTGATTCGGACGCGTTGAAAGCGCATCGTCCTGAACACCCCAACGGTTCGCCGTTGGGGTGTTTTGCTTTGCGGCCCGATTTCTGCGGACACGTCCGACGCACGCATAGCCCTTCATGCTGTGATGTGAGCGCGCGTGCGGGCAATTCCTCACCGCTGGTAGTGCCGATACAGGTATCGGCACTACCAGCCAACTCCATGTTTTTTATCGGTTTTCTCGATATCCGATGAGCCTGGAAAGCCAACTGCGTGGCATAATCGACTGGACACAGGTTGCCCGTCGTCATTACTACCCCGCATACCATGGCACAGACTCTCTACGACAAATTGTGGAACACGCACGTGATCCACACGGAAGAAGACGGTACGGCGATTCTCTACATCGACCGTCAACTGCTGCATGAAGTGACCAGCCCGCAGGCGTTCGAAGGCCTGAAGATGGCGCAGCGCCCCGTGTGGCGCATCAGTGCGAATCTGGCGGTGTCGGATCACAACGTGCCCACCACGGATCGCAGCCACGGCATCGCCGATCCCGTCTCGAAGCTGCAGGTCGATACGCTCGACGCGAACTGCGATGCGTTCGGCATCACGCAGTTCAAGATGAACGACATGCGTCAGGGCATCGTCCACATCATCGGGCCGGAGCAGGGCGCGACGCTGCCCGGCATGACGATCGTCTGCGGCGACTCGCATACGTCCACACACGGCGCGTTCGGCGCGCTCGCGCACGGCATCGGCACGTCGGAAGTCGAGCACGTGCTGGCCACGCAAACGCTCTTGCAGAAGAAGAGCAAGAACATGCTGGTCAAGGTGGAAGGTCCGCTGCCGCGCGGCTGCACGGCGAAAGACATCGTGCTCGCCATCATCGGCAAGATCGGCACGGCGGGCGGCACGGGCTATGCGATCGAATTCGGCGGCTCGACCATTCGCGCGCTGTCGATGGAAGGCCGCATGACCGTCTGCAACATGGCGATCGAAGCGGGCGCGCGCGCCGGTATGGTCGCCGTCGACGATACGACCGTCGACTACCTGAAGGGCCGTCCGTTCTCGCCGCAGGGCGTGGAGTGGGATCAGGCCGTCGAATACTGGAAGCAGTTCACGTCCGATCCCGACGCGCATTTCGATCGCGTGGTCGAACTGAACGCCGCCGAGATCGTGCCGCAAGTCACGTGGGGCACGTCGCCGGAAATGGTCACGTCCATCGACGGACGTGTGCCGGACCCGGAAAAAGAGAAAGATCCCGTCAAGCGCGACGCGATGGAGCGCGCGCTGCAATACATGGCGCTCGAACCGAACCTGCCCATCGAATCGATCAAGCCGGACAAGATTTTCATCGGCTCGTGCACGAACGCGCGCATCGAAGATCTGCGCGCCGCCGCGTGGGTCGTGAAGAAGCTCGGCCGCCGCGTCGCGTCGAACATCCGTCTCGCGATGGTCGTGCCCGGCTCGGGTCTCGTGAAGGCGCAAGCGGAGCACGAAGGCCTCGACAAGGTCTTCACCGACGCCGGCTTCGAATGGCGCGAGCCGGGCTGCTCGATGTGTCTCGCAATGAACGCGGACCGGCTGGAGCCGGGCGAGCGTTGCGCGTCCACGTCGAACCGCAACTTCGAAGGGCGTCAGGGCGCGGGCGGACGCACGCACCTCGTGAGTCCCGCGATGGCCGCGGCTGCTGCCATCGAAGGGCATTTCGTCGACATTCGCAAGCTGGGATGAACGCCACATGAACATCGATCGCATCGCACTTCTGCGCCGATTCGCACTCGCCGCGCTTGCCGGGCTGCTGCTCGGCCTCGCGGGATGCAACACGGTGCATGGTTTTGGCGAAGACCTGCAGCATCTGGGCGGGTCAATCAGCAACAAGGCGTCACAGTAAGCGGTTTTTGATTCGCCGGAGGGCGTGAGCGATGCCGATGCGCATCGCCCTCCGGCTTCGAACAGGCCAAAGCGTCATGGAAAAATTCATCGTACATACCGGCGTCGTGGCGCCGCTCGATCGCGAAAATGTCGACACGGACGCGATCATTCCGAAGCAGTTTCTCAAGTCGATCAAGCGCACGGGTTTCGGTCCGAACGCGTTCGACGAATGGCGTTACCTCGATCACGGCGAGCCGGGCCAGGACAACTCGAAGCGTCCGCTCAATCCCGACTTCGTGCTGAACCAGCCGCGTTATCAGGGCGCGTCGGTGTTGCTGGCACGCCAGAACTTCGGCTGCGGCAGCTCGCGCGAGCACGCGCCGTGGGCGCTGCAACAGTACGGCTTTCGCGCGATCATCGCACCGAGTTTCGCGGACATCTTCTACAACAACTGCTTCAAGAACGGTTTGCTGCCCATCGTGCTGACGGAACAGCAAGTCGACCGTCTGTTCAACGAAACATTCGCGTTCACCGGCTTCCAGCTCACCGTCGATCTGGAGAAGCAGGTCGTGCGCACGACGGACGGCAGCGCCGAATATCCGTTCGAAGTGGCCGCTTTTCGCAAGTACTGTCTGCTGAACGGCTTCGACGACATCGGCCTCACGCTGCGTCATGCCGACAAGATTCGCCAGTACGAGGCCGAGCGCATCGCGAAGCAGCCGTGGCTGAACAACCGTCTCGTGCGCTGAAGCTCGCGCCCAAGCGGCTGAACCAGGCCAGAAGCCACATCGAAACCAACAAGGAATACGCATGAAGATCGCAGTGCTGCCGGGCGACGGCATCGGCAAGGAAATCGTCAAGGAAGCCGTCAAGGTTTTGAACGTGCTCGGCGAGAAGTTCGAGCTCGAAGAAGCGCCCGTCGGCGGCGCGGGCTACGAGGCGGCCGGTCATCCGCTGCCCGAAGCCACGCTGAAGCTCGCGAAGGAAGCGGACGCGATCCTGTTCGGCGCCGTCGGCGACTGGAAATACGATTCGCTCGAGCGCGCGCTGCGACCGGAGCAGGCCATTCTCGGGCTGCGCAAGCATCTGCAACTGTTCGCGAACTTCCGTCCGGCCATCTGCTATCCGCAACTGACGGGTGCGTCGTCGCTGAAGGAAGAGATCGTGTCGGGCCTCGACATCCTGATCGTGCGCGAACTGAACGGCGACATCTACTTCGGCCAGCCGCGCGGCGTGCGTCAGGCGCCGGACGGCCTGTTCGAAGGCGCGAAGGAAGGCTTCGACACGATGCGTTATTCGGAGCCGGAAATCCGCCGCATCGCGCACGTCGCGTTCCAGGCGGCGCAAAAGCGCGGCAAGAAGCTGACGTCCGTCGACAAGGCCAACGTGCTCGAAACGTCGCAATTCTGGAAGGACATCATGATCGATGTGTCGAAGGAATATGCGGACGTCGAGCTGTCGCACATGTACGTCGACAACGCGGCCATGCAGCTCGTGAAGGCGCCGAAATCGTTCGACGTGATCGTCACGGGCAACATGTTCGGCGACATCCTGTCCGACGAGGCCGCGATGCTGACGGGCTCGATCGGCATGCTGCCGTCGGCTTCGCTCGACAAGAACAACAAGGGTCTGTACGAGCCGTCGCACGGTTCGGCGCCGGACATCGCGGGCAAAGGCATTGCCAATCCGCTCGCGACGATTCTGTCGGCCGCGATGATGCTGCGCTATTCGCTGAACAAGGCCGAGCAGGCGGACCGCATCGAAGGCGCGGTAAAAAAGGTGCTCGAACAGGGCTATCGCACGGGCGACATCCTCACGCCCGGCTGCAAGCAGGTCGGCACGCAAGCAATGGGTGACGCTGTCGTTGCGGCGCTGTAATTCTTGAGCAAATACGCGTGAATCTGCCGTTTTGCGGCTGATTCACGCAAATTGCGGTGCTCGCGCCGCACAAAACGGGTTTTCGTGTAGACTCTGCTGATGGCGACGATTCCTCAAATCACCTCGATTTCGACACTGCGCGGCAAAACGGCCCGCGTGGTTGCGCTCGCCATTTCCATCAAAACGATTACCCCGAAAACGATCACGAAGCGCTGATCGTCCGTCGTGCCCGCCCATCTTCCCCGCGCGGTCACTGCGGGCAAAGATGCGGGGAAGTGTCCACTCGAAGGGTATGAAGTCATGAACGTAGGTCTCGTAGGTTGGCGCGGCATGGTCGGTAGCGTTCTCATGCAACGCATGCAGGAAGAACGCGATTTCGATCTGATCGAACCGGTGTTTTTCAGCACCAGCAACGCGGGCGGCAATGCGCCGTCGTTCGCGAAGAACGAGACCAAGCTCAAAGACGCAACCAATATCGACGACCTGAAGAAGTGCGACGCGATCATCTCGTGCCAGGGCGGCGACTACACGAACGAAGTGTTCCCGAAGCTGCGCGCGGCGGGCTGGAACGGCTACTGGATCGACGCGGCGTCGGCGCTGCGCATGAAGGATGACGCCGTCATCATTCTCGATCCCGTCAACCTCGACGTGATCAAGAACGCGCTGGTCAAGGGCCAGAAGAATTTCATCGGCGGCAACTGCACGGTCAGCCTGATGCTGATGGCGCTGGGCGGTCTGTTCCGCGAAAACCTCGTCGACTGGATGACGGCCATGACGTATCAGGCCGCATCGGGCGCGGGCGCGCAGAACATGCGCGAGCTGCTGCAGCAGATGGGCACGCTGTACGGCGCGGCGAAGGAAGATCTCGCCGATCCGTCGTCGGCGATTCTCGACATCGACCGCCGCGTGCTCGCGGCAATGAACAGCGAGCGCATGCCCACCGACCATTTTGGCGTGCCGCTCGCCGGCTCGCTGATTCCGTGGATCGACAAGGATCTCGGCAACGGCATGTCGAAGGAAGAGTGGAAGGGCGGTTCGGAAACCAACAAGATTCTCGGCAAGCCGGCCATGGGCGAGCCGGGGTCGATTCCCGTCGACGGTCTGTGCGTGCGGATCGGCGCCATGCGCTGCCACTCGCAGGCGCTGACCATCAAGCTGAAGAAGGACGTGCCGCTCGACGAAGTGAACGGCATCCTCGCGTCGGCGAACGACTGGGTCAAGGTCGTGCCGAACGAGCGCGAAGCGTCGATCCGCGATCTGTCGCCCGCCGTGGTGACGGGGACGTTGACGGTCCCTGTCGGCCGGCTGCGCAAGCTGGCGATGGGCGGCGAATATCTGTCGGCATTCACGGTCGGCGACCAACTGCTGTGGGGCGCTGCGGAGCCGCTGCGTCGTATGCTTCGCATTCTGCTCGACAAGTAAAGTAAACTACGCGCGATCAGCTTTACGACGCGTAGAAAACATAAAAAGCGTCGCGATTCTCGCGGCGCTTTTTTCATTGGGCATTTCAGAATCTTGTCGCCAACACAACATGCGCTGCACGGCCACGCGCCAAAGGTCCCGATGACGGCCCGGTTCCCTTCTTCTGTCACTGCCGCGCACAGCGGCTCGCTCCGGATCGCGGCGGCGGTCGCGATTGTCTTCGGCGGTGCACTTTCAATTCCCACTGGGTCGTACGCGCAGACGGCCGCTCCGGGCGCCGCGAGCGCCGCTGTCGCCGCAAGTGCGACCGGCGGCTCGTCGTTCACGGTCCAGCCTGGGCAATCACTGAACGACGCAGCAATCGCGATGACGGGTTCTCGCGATCGCGCGGTGCTGGCGCGCGCGGCGAAGGCGATCTTCGACGCCAATCCGAATGCGTTCATGGGGCATGATCCGAGTCGTCTGCGGCTGGGCGCTGTCCTGAACCTGCCGGCCGTCGATGCATCGGGTGCGCCCGCCAGCGCGGCGGAGGCCGCGCCCGCGTCGTCGTCGCAAGCTGCGAACGGCAACGGCGCTTCCGCTTCAGCGACAAGCGGGACGTCTGCTGCCGCGACGGCAGCAACGACGGCAGCAACCTCGGCGGCAGCAACCACAGCAGCAACGGCGAATGCGGGCGCTAGCGCCGCGCCGGCAGCGACTGCCGCGACGACACCAGGCGCGAGCGCGACGGCAGCGCCCGAAGCGGCGCCCGGCTCCGCAGCCAGTCCGCAAGCGACGAGCGCCACGGCTGCGCCGTCGGCTTCCGCGCCGGGCGGCACGCATTCGTACACGGGTTCGATCCAGGGCAGCGAAGCGGGCGCCGCGGCGCCCGGCGCAGCTGCCGCAACGGGCGCGCAGACTGCTTCGCAGACACGTCCGTCGAGCTTGCAGCAACTGCTGGCGCTGAAAAACCGCGTGTTGATGGAATTGCAGAAGCATGGCATCGGCAAGCCGCAAGGCGCGAGCGGCAGCGCGGCCGCTGCACCAGGTTTGGCGCAACCTCCCGTTGCCGCCTCGTCCGGCGCTGGCGCGTCGGCCAACGCGGCCCACGCCGCGCCCGCGATGCAGCCTGCCAATCAGGTCGCTGGTATTCCGCAAGCGTATCTGGGCGGCGCGGCGATTGTTGGCGCGGGACTGGTGGCCTTGCTGGCCGGTCTGGGGATGCGTCGGCGCCGCAACGCCGCGCGCGCGCAGGAAGCGGCGCGCGAGGAAGTGGCGCCCGTCGCTCACGATCAAACCCCGCCTGCTGCGGCGGCCGTCGCGGAGCCGGTTGCTGGTGCGCATCGCGACGACGACGCGGCCTTTGCTGCGAGAGAGTCGCCAGCGGATGAGGCGCAACGAGACGCCGTCGCGGGCGGGCATCCGCGGCATCGGCGGCCTCGATCTATGAGGCCGAGGCGAAGGCCGAACCGGAAACGTTCGATCGCGCGTCTGCCGAAGCCGCATTCGACGCCGCCGCGGCGCTCGGCGCCGATGCGTTGCCGCGCGAATCGTTGGACCCGTTGCGCGACGAAGCGCGTGCCGCCGCGGCCGCTGAACTCGAACAGGCGGCGCGCGAAGAGGCGCCGGCGCTACGCGACGAGCCGCGCATCGATACGCAGTCTGCCGGCCTGTCGCTGGACGAAGCGCCGATTCGCGCGCAAGCGCCACGCGAGCCGCATTTCGTCGAGCCGATCGAGGCGCCGGGCGTCGCATCCGACGCCGCACAGAAGCCGCCGCTCGTGCTGAACCTTGATCCCGTGCCGGGCAGCGGGGCGCAGGAGCCCGCCTTCGAGCCGGCCGGCGCGCCCGCCGCGCCGGCCATCCAGCTGGGTCACGTGGAACCCGCGGCCCAGCACGCGCAGCTGATCGAGCCGTTGCCCGAAGCCACGGATCAAACGCACGACGCCCATGCCGACGATCAGGTCGAGCAAGTGTCGGCGTCGCTGCCGCTCGGCGCGCCGCCGCCGCTTGAGCCGGCCGCGCCGATCGAATTTCCGCGCGACGCCATGCGCGCGCTCGACAGCATCGACGATTTTGCGCTGCCGCCGCGCAGCGAGTCGTCGGAGTCGTCCGAGCCGGCGGGACAGGTCGTGACGCCGCCGGGATCACTGACGTCGCAGCCCGTCGTCTCGCCTGAAATCACCGCGCAGCAGGCGGTTCCCCAACAGGCGCCGCAGCCGGGCGCCGCCGATCAGATCATCGCGGGCACGGCCGGCGCGGCCGCTGTCGCGGGCTTGGGCGCCGCTCGATTCGGCGCGTTGAAGCTCGATTTCGACCTCGAGCTGCCGCCGTCACCGGCTCAGGCCGTGCCAACGTTCACGCCGGAGGAAGTCGCGCGGATCGCCCGCAACAAGCTCGATCTCGCCGTCGAATATATCGATCTCGGCGACGTGGTCGGCGCCCGCACGCTGATCAACGAAGTCATCGAGTCGAACGACGCGGACTCGCGCGCCGACGCCCGCGCGTTGCTGTCGACGCTCGCGCCGCTTTCGTGATGCCGGAAGTGACGCGAATCGCGCTCGGCATCCAGTACGACGGCGCTGCGTTTTGCGGCTGGCAGTCGCAGCCGCACGGCAAGACGGTTCAGGACGAACTCGAGCGGGCGCTGCGCGAGTTTGCGCAGACGCCGCTGCAGACGGTCGTGGCGGGGCGCACGGATACGGGCGTTCACGGTCTGGGGCAGGTCGTGCACTTCGATACGGAGCTCGACCGCGCCGACTTCTCATGGGTGCGCGGCACCAACGCGTTCCTGCCGAAGTCGGTGGCCGTGCAATGGGCCAAGCCGATGCCCGATACGTTTCACGCGCGTTTTTCGGCTTTCGAGCGCACGTATTACTACGCGCTGTACGTTCATCCCGTGCGCTCGCCGATGCTCGCTGGCCGCGCAGGCTGGATTCACACGCCGCTCGACGTCGACGCGATGCGCGAGGCGGCGGTTTGTCTGATCGGCGAACGCGACTTTTCGGCGTTTCGCTCGTCGGAATGCCAGGCGAAGACGCCCGTCAAGCATCTGTATCAGATCGACATCCGGCCCCAAGGCAATTTCATCCACTTTCGCTTTCGCGCGAACGCGTTCCTGCATCACATGGTGCGCAACCTGATGGGGTGCCTCGTTGCCGTCGGGCGCGCGCGCTATCCCGTCGCGTGGATGCACGAGGTCCTGCAAGGCCGTGATCGCAACCGCGCTGCGCCCACTTTCATGCCCGACGGGCTGTATCTCGCTCAGGTGGGCTATCCTGAGGAATTCGCCGTGCCCGCGCCGCAAGCGGGCAGCGTCCCGTGGAGCACCGTTTGGACCGACTCATGACTTCGTCTCAGAATCACGCCGAAACCGTTTCGACCGCCGCCGACACCGTCCCGCATCGCACGCGCATCAAGCTGTGCGGCCTCGGCAATGCCGCCGACGTCGCGCATGCCGTCGCGCTCGGCGCGGACGCGATCGGGCTGGTGTTCTATCCGCCCAGTCCGCGCGCGTTGAGCGTCGCGCAGGCGGTGGAGATGACGCGGCTCGTGCCGCCGTTCGTATCGATTGTCGGATTGTTCGTGAACCCGACGGACGAGTGGTTCAGCGAAGTCACCTGCAACGTGCCGCTGACGATGCTGCAATTCCATGGCGACGAAACGCCCGAGCAGTGCGAAAAGCTCGCGGGCGTTGCGGGTTTGCCTTGGTTGCGCGCGCTGCGGGTTTCGCCCGATACTCAAGCGGCCGATTTGGTAAAATCGGCGCTTAACTATTCGGCCGCCAGTGGTCTCCTGTTCGACACACATGTCGATGGCTACGGCGGCGGCGGGAAGGTCTTCGATTGGTCACTTATTCCAGCAGAGCTCGCGCGTCGGGCCGTTTTGAGTGGTGGGTTGAGCACGCAAAACGTCAGTGATGCGATTCATCGCGTGCGCCCGTACGCGGTCGATGTCTCGAGCGGCATCGAGGTGCCGGGCGCCAAGGGCGTGAAAGATCACGCCCGGATGGCGGCGTTCGTACGCGCGGTGCGCGAAGCGGACGCCCGATGAGTTTCAGTCCGCAGCGCGCCATACGCGCGGCATGCGGCAAACTGAGAAGAGTGACGGAATATGTACAACTTACCCGATGAACGTGGCCATTTCGGCCAATATGGCGGCGTGTTCGTCGCTGAAACGCTGATGCTCGCGCTCGACCAGTTGCGCGAGGCATACGAAAAATTCTCCAAAGACCCGGACTTCATCGCCGAATACGAGCGCGAGCTGAAGTACTTCGTCGGTCGTCCTTCACCCGTTTATCACGCGCAACGCTGGAGCGAACTGCTTGGCGGCGCCCAGGTTTATCTGAAGCGCGAAGACCTGAACCACACTGGGGCGCACAAGATCAACAACGTGATCGGCCAGGCGCTGCTCGCCAAGCGCATGGGCAAGCCGCGCGTGATCGCCGAAACGGGCGCGGGCCAGCACGGCGTTGCCACGGCGACGATTGCGGCACGCTTCGGCATGGAATGCGTCGTCTATATGGGCGCGGAAGACGTGCGCCGCCAGGCCGCCAACGTCTACCGGATGAAGCTGCTCGGCGCGACCGTCGTGCCCGTCGAATCGGGCTCGCGCACGCTGAAGGACGCACTCAACGAAGCAATGCGCGACTGGGTCACGAACGTCGAAAACACGTTCTACATCATCGGCACGGTAGCGGGGCCGCATCCTTATCCGATGATGGTACGCGACTTCCAGCGCGTGATCGGCGACGAGTGCAAGGTGCAGATGCCCGAGCTGACGGGGCGTCAGCCCGATGCCGTGATCGCGTGCGTTGGCGGCGGATCGAACGCGATGGGTATCTTTTATCCGTATGTTGACGACAAATCCGTCAAACTGATCGGCGTGGAAGCGGCTGGCGACGGGATCGATACGGGCCGTCACGCGGCGTCGTTGATCGGCGGAAGTCCCGGCGTGCTGCACGGCAACCGCACATATCTGCTGCAGGACGAGAACGGCCAGATCATCGAGACGCATTCGGTGTCGGCGGGACTTGACTATCCGGGCGTCGGCCCTGAGCACGCGTGGCTCAAGGACAGTGGCCGCGCGGAATACGTCGGCATCACGGACGAAGAGGCGCTGAAGGCGTTTCACGACTGCTGCCGGATCGAAGGCATCATTCCCGCGTTGGAGTCGAGCCACGCGCTCGCGTACGCGACGAAGCTCGCGCCGACCTTGCCGAAGGACAAGATCCTTCTGGTAAACCTGTCGGGTCGCGGCGACAAGGACATGCACACGGTCGCCGAGCGATCGGGCATCCAGTTCTGAGCGCCGCGACGATGCGCGACGAGTTCGAGGAGCCGCAGCCGCCCGCGCTGAACGGCGGCGCCGAAGCAGGCGTCGCCGATGCATTGCAGACAGCGGACGCCGCCGCGCTGTTGCCGGTACCAGCCGGCATCGACCTCCTGAACCGCGATTTTTTGACCGATGCAGCGAATGTCCCGGACGGCTCGATCGATCTGATCGTGGCCGATCCGCCGTACGGACTCGGCAAGGACTATGGCAACGATTCGGACATGCGCTCGGGCGAGGATTTTCTCGCCTGGACGCGCGCATGGCTCCATCTCGCCATTCCGAAGCTCAAGCCGTCGGGTTCGCTGTACATCTTCTGCACATGGCAGTACGCGCCGGAAATCTTCGTGTTTCTGAAGAGCCGTCTGATGATGGTCAACGAGATCATCTGGGACCGGCGCGTGCCGAGCATGGGCGGCACGACGCGCCGTTTCACGTCCGTGCACGACAACATCGGCTATTTCGCGGTGTCGAAAGATTATTATTTCGACCTCGATCCCGTCCGTATCCCGTACGATGCCGCTACGAAGAAGGCGCGTTCGCGTAAGTTGTTCGAAGGAAGCAAGTGGCTGGAGCTCGGCTATAACCCGAAGGACGTCTGGTCGGTTTCGCGTCTGCACCGGCAACATGCCGAGCGCGTCGATCACCCGACGCAGAAGCCGCTCGAGATCGTCGAGCGGATGGTGCTGGCAAGCTGTCCGCCGGGTGGCCGCGTGCTCGATCCGTTCATGGGGAGCGGCACGACAGCCGTCGCTTGCGCCCGTCAGAAGCGCGAATTTGTCGGCTATGAAATTAATGAAAGTTACTGCGCGATAGCGCGAGAACGCGTCGGTTTGGCGGCAAATCCGCCAAAATCCGTTTCGCGCCGGAGGGCGGCCGCCGACAACGCGGCGACGGCCTGATCCTCATCGCGCAGCCACTCATTCGAGAAAAATCCCATGTCCCGTATTCAATCCACGTTTGCGGCGTTAGCCGCCCAGGGCAAGAAAGGTCTGATTCCGTTCATGACGGCGGGCGACCCCGATCCGGCGCGCACTGTCGAGTTCATGCACGCGCTCGCGAAGGGCGGCGCCGATGTCATCGAACTCGGCGTGCCGTTCTCCGACCCGATGGCGGACGGGCCCGTCATTCAGCAGTCGTCGGAGCGGGCGCTGGCGAAGGGCGTGTCGCTGAAACACGTGCTCGCCGACGTCAGGCGTTTCCGCGAGACGAACGACACGACGCCCGTGGTCCTGATGGGCTACGCGAATCCCATCGAGCGCATGGGCGCTGACGCGTTTGCGGCGGCCGCGAAGGAGGCAGGCGTCGATGGCGTGCTGGTCGTCGACTACCCGCCCGAAGAGTCGGCTAACTTCGCCGAAAAGATGAAGGCCGTAGGGATCGATCCGATCTTCCTGCTAGCGCCCACGTCGACCGACGAGCGTATCGCCGAGGTTGGTAAAATCGCGTCCGGTTACGTCTACTATGTGTCGCTCAAGGGTGTGACGGGCGCTGCAAATCTGGACGTTTTGAGCATCGCGGGTAAAATCCCGGCCATCAAGTCGCGCGTACCGCTGCCGGTAGGCGTCGGTTTCGGCATTCGCGACGCGCAATCCGCGCGCGCGGTGGCCGAGGTCTCCGATGCCGTCGTGATCGGCAGCCGTATCGTGCAACTGCTCGAAGAAGCGGCGCCGGAGGCCGCTTCGGGCAAGTTGACGGAATTCGTTGCCGGAATCCGTCAGGCGCTCGACAGCATTGGCGCGACTGCCCGATAAACAACAATTTTTGGCGCGGTTAGCATGGCGGCGCAGTGACTGCTGCGCCGTTTTTGCGTACCGCGAATCCTGGAAGGAATCGTCATGAGCTGGCTCGACAAACTGTTGCCGCCGAAAATCAAGCAAACCGATCCGAAGAACCGCAAGGGCATTCCGGAAGGGCTGTGGATCAAATGCCCGTCGTGCGAAGCGGTGCTGTACCGCAACGACGTCGAGGCCAATTTGCACGTCTGTCCGAAGTGCGACCACCATATGCGCATCGGCGCGCGCGAACGGCTCGACGGCTTGCTCGATCCGGAAGGCCGCTATGAGATTGGCCAGGAAATCCTCCCGGTCGACGCGCTCAAGTTCAAGGACAGTCGCAAATATCCTGATCGCCTGAAAGAGGCGATGGACGAAACGGACGAAACCGACGCAATGGTCGTGATGGGCGGCGCGATTCACACGCTGCCCGTCGTGGTTGCGTGCTTCGAATTTGCGTTCATGGGCGGCTCGATGGGCTCAGTGGTCGGCGAGCGCTTCGCCCGCGGCGCGCAGAACGCCCTCGAGCAGCACGTGCCGTTCATCTGCTTCACCGCCTCGGGCGGCGCGCGGATGCAGGAAAGCCTGCTGTCGCTGATGCAGATGGCCAAGACCACCGCGATGCTGACCAAGCTCGCCGAAGCCAAGTTGCCGTTCATCTCCGTGCTGACCGATCCGACGATGGGCGGCGTGTCGGCCAGCTTCGCGTTCCTGGGCGACGTCGTGATCGCCGAGCCGAAGGCGCTGATTGGCTTTGCCGGCCCGCGCGTGATCGAGCAGACCGTGCGCGAAAAGCTGCCGGAAGGCTTCCAGCGCGCCGAATTCCTGCTGCAAAAGGGCGCGATCGACATGATCGTCGACCGCCGCAAGCTGCGCGAAGAGCTCGCGAAGCTGATGGCGTTGCTGACCCGCCAGCCGGCCGACGCTGTCGCCTGAAATCGCTGACGCGCCGTGACAATGCACACGGCAAACAAGAAAAGCCAACGCGCCGCAAGAGGGATTCAAGCGGCGCGTTGTCATTTCCAGGATAATTCCGGTCCGCACTGCTAGTTTTTCTGATGACCACTTTCCCCACTCTCGACGCGTGGCTCACGCACCTGGAATCGGCTCACCCGGTTGGTATCGATATGGGCCTCGCGCGTATCAGCAAGGTGCGCGACGCGCTGGAACTCTCGTTCGCGTGCCCCGTGATTACCGTCGGCGGAACGAACGGCAAGGGCTCCACCTGCGCGATCCTCGAAACGATCCTGCTGCGTGCGGGCTACGCCGTGGGCTGTCACACATCGCCGCACCTTTTGACGTTCAATGAGCGCGCCCGGATCAACGGCGAGATGGCAACGGATGCCGAACTGCTGCCGCATTTCGAGGCGGTCGAGAAAGCACGGCTGTCGCTGGCTGAGCCCGTTTCGCTGACCTATTTCGAATTCACGACGCTCGCGATCATGCATTTGTTCGCGGCGCGCGGGCTGGACGCCGTCATCTTCGAAGTCGGTCTGGGCGGGCGTCTCGACGCCGTGAACATCCTCGATACCGATTGCGCGATCATCACCAGCATCGACATCGATCACACCGAGTACCTGGGCTATACGCGCGAGAAAATCGCTTTCGAAAAGGCGGGCATTTTCCGCGCAGGCAAGCCGGCAATCTGCGCCGATCCGGTCCCGCCGCAAACGCTGATCGACCGCGCCGCCGAAATTGGGGCCGATTTGTGGCTTTTTGGCCGCGATTTCCGCTACGAAGCCCAGCCGGGCAACGAGCGCCAGCAATGGAGCTACATCGGCCCGACGATGCGCCGTTCGGCGCTGGCCTATCCAGCGTTGCGCGGCGCGAATCAGCTGATCAATACGACAGCCGCGCTGGCGGGGCTCGAAGCGCTGCGCGACCGTCTGCCCGTCTCCGCGCAAGACATCCGGCTCGGGCTTGCCAATGTGGAACTGCCGGGCCGCTTTCAGGTGCTGCCAGGCAAGCCGTCGATCGTGCTGGACGTTGGCCACAATCCGCACGCTGCCGCCGTTCTGGCGCAGAATCTTGGCAACATGGGCTATTTTCCCTACACGTACGCGGTATTTGGGTCCATGCGCGACAAGGACATCACAGGCGTGCTGAGCCACCTGAAAAACGAAATCGACCATTGGTGCATCACCGATCTGCCCACGCCGCGCGCGGCCAGCGCCGAAGAACTGGAAGCAGCGCTGCGCGACTCGGGGGTGACGGACGGGCCGGACAGCAGCGTGACGCGTTTTGCCACTCCGGCAGAAGCTTTCCGGGACGCGCTAAAACGCGCCTCCGACAATGATAGAATTGTGGTTTTCGGCAGTTTCTATACGGTTGCAGGCGTGATGGCGTACCGTAAATCGCAGCAACACTGAACGCGCGGGCCTCGAACCAAGCCATTCATGGGTATTTTCTCGTTCGGCAAGAAAGACGACGCACCTACGCGGCGCGGCGCAAATTCCAGTTCCAGTCGGGGTAGCCGTACCGAGCGCGCGGAACGCGCGGAGCGGGTCGAACGGCGCAGCCGCCGAACGGAGCGTTCCGGCGACGCCGACGCCATGCTGCTCGATCCCACACTTCCGGAAAAGCAGCGCGCGCGCCGCCGCCTCGTCGGGGCGATTGCGCTAGTGATCGCGGCCGTCGTGATCCTGCCGATGGTACTGGATTCACACCCGAAGCCCGTCATCGACGACATTTCCATCGATATTCCCAATCATCCCGCGTCAAAGCCGCGCGCAGTCGCCGACGACGCCGACACGCAAGCGGGCGTCGCACCCGACAATCCCGCCGCGCCGGAAGCGGCGCTGGTCGCCTCGGGACTTGCGCCTGCTGCATCGGGCACGTCGGCGACGGGCGCCGTCGCGTCCGGCGGCAACAGCAAGAACGCGCCGATCGCGATGACGCCGGCGAAGCCGCCCGCGCCCGCTGCCGTCGCGAACAATGCGCCGGCTCCGGCGGAAAGCCCGGCAGTTCGGCCGGCCGCGAAGCCGCAAGCAGCGTCGGCCCCCAGGCTGGCAGCAAAACCGGAACAGAAACCCGCGCAGGCAGCGCAATCGGCAGCCGCATCCGGGACCGAAACGGGCACGCCCGCGGCGCCCCCCGGCAACCGCTTTGCGGTCCAGTTGGGCTCATTCCAGGACGACAGCAGCGCGCACGCGTGGGAAACAAAGTTGAAAGCGGCGGGCGTGCCCGCATATACGGAACGCCGCAAGCAGGCTGACGGCACTACGCGTACCCTGTTGCGTGCCGGTCCGTTTGCGGATCGCGCGGCGGCGTCGTCGGCGATCGCGAAGGTGCGCGAAGCCGGCTTGACGTCGGGTGCGAACAACGGCTCGGCGCAGTAGTCCGGCGATGTTCACCGCGTTCGACTACGCTGTAATGGCGGTGATCGGGCTGTCGGCGCTGCGCGGCACGTGGCGCGGCTTTTTGTCCGAGGTGTTCGGGCTGATCGGCTGGATCGTCGCCTTTCTGGTGGCGGCGCGCTTCGTGAGTCTGCTGGTGCCGTTCATTCCGGCGAACTGGCCGGGCGGCGCGCTGACACAGTGGTTGATCGCATTCGGACTGATTGTGATCGGCGTGATGCTCGTGGCGAGCGTGGCGAATGCGCTGCTGAGCCGGCTGGTGCAGGTGTCCGGCCTGGGCGGTGTGGACCGCTCGCTTGGACTGATGTTCGGCCTCGTGCGCGGGGTCATACTGGTGCTGATTCTGGTCGCCCTCGCTGGCTTGACCGAATTGCCCAAACAGGAATTCTGGCGCAACGCGCTGCTGCGGCCCTACGCCGAGCAGGGCGTGCGAGAGTTGAAGCCTCTGCTTCCCGAAACGCTCGCCGCCTACGTCCACGTGTAACGAACGCGTTGCGCGCAAAGGGCGAAGGCGAAGACATGGCGGGCCGATGGGAAGCAAGCAGGACGACGGCGCGCGCGGCTGCTTCTCACGCACCCGCAGGCAAGCGCCACTGAGCGAATTTCGTACCCTTTGAAGGACATGCCATGTGCGGCATCGTAGGCGTAGTTTCCCAGTCTCCCGTCAATCAGCTGATCTATGACAGCCTGCTGCTGCTGCAGCACCGCGGTCAGGACGCCGCTGGCATTGCCACGGCGAACGGCAGCACTTTCCACATGCACAAGGCCAACGGCATGGTGCGCGACGTGTTCCGCACGCGCAACATGCGCAGCCTGCCGGGCACGAGCGGCATCGGCCAGGTGCGTTACCCGACGGCGGGCTCCGCGTCGAGCGAAGAAGAAGCCCAGCCGTTCTACGTGAACGCGCCGTTCGGCATCATCCTCGCGCACAACGGCAACCTGACGAACTGGCAGCAGCTGAAAGACGAGATGTTCCGCGTCGATCGCCGCCACATCAACACGAATTCCGACACCGAAGTCATGCTGAACGTGCTCGCGCACGAGTTGCAGACAGCGAGCTCCGGCCTGCAACTCGATCCCGCTGCGCTGTTCAAGGCGGTGTCGGGCGTGCACCGCCGCGTGCGCGGCTCGTACGCGATCGTCTCGCTGATTTCCGGCTACGGTCTGCTCGGCTTCCGCGACCCGTTTGGCATCCGCCCGCTGTGTATCGGCAAGCTGGAAACGGCGTCGGGCACGGAATGGATGCTGGCGTCGGAATCGGTGGCGCTGGAAGGCATCGGCTTTGAGTTCGTGCGCGATGTGGCACCGGGCGAGGCGATCTTCATCGACTTCGACGGCAACTTCCATTCGCAGCAATGCGCGACGAACGCCAGCCTGAATCCCTGCATTTTCGAGCTCGTGTATCTCGCACGTCCCGATTCCGTGCTCGATGGCGTGCCCGTCTATAACGCGCGTCTGCGCATGGGCGACTATCTCGCCGAGAAGATCCTGCGCGAACTGCCGCAAGACGTGAAGATCGACGTCGTGATGCCGATTCCCGATTCGTCCCGCCCCGCGGCCATGCAGGTCGCGGCGAAGCTCGGCGTCGAGTATCGCGAAGGCTTTTTCAAGAACCGCTACGTGGGCCGCACCTTCATCATGCCGGGCCAGGCGGTGCGCAAGAAGTCGGTGCGCCAGAAGCTGAACGCGATGGGCATCGAATTCAAGGGCAAGAACGTGCTGATCGTCGACGATTCCATCGTGCGCGGCACAACGTCGCACGAGATCGTGCAGATGGCGCGCGATGCGGGCGCGAACAAGGTGATCTTCGCGTCGGCGGCGCCGCCCGTGAAGTTCCCGAACGTGTACGGCATCGACATGCCCACGCGCAGCGAACTCGTCGCGCATGGCCGCTCGGACGAAGAAGTGGCGCGTCTGATCGGCGCCGATTTCCTCGTCTACCAGGACGTCGATGCGCTGAAGAACGCGGTGCGCGACATCAACCCGGCGCTGAAGGAGTTCGAGTCATCGTGCTTCGACGGCAACTACATCACCGGCGACGTGACGACGGAATACCTCGACCGCATCGAATCGGCCCGTCTCGCGCCGTCCGCGCAATCGGACCGCGACGCGGCGAGCGATGCGATCGACGGCGGTGCCGCGCGTTCGCAGCTGCATTTGCAGCTGTCGGTGGAGTAATGCCGAAACGCTGCGCGAGAGGCGTGTTCCAGCAATCTCTCGCGCGGCGCTGCAAGCCATAACACGCAGCGCGGTGTTACCATCGGGTCTTGCGTCGATTTGATCTCAGCTTGCGGACGCGGGGCAACCCGAAACAGCTAAAGCGAACGGCGGACCGAGCAGTATCGCCAGCGCCGCTCATAGCATCCCGCACATGAAGCCCGCACATGAAGCCCGCTTATGCCGACGCAAAGCGGGCTTTTTTGTTGTTGCTTTCGCACGCGCAGCCATGCGCACGCGGCATCGAAAAACGGAACAGAGCGAACATGGACGACTCCCTCAACTTCGACACTCTCGCGGTCCGCTCGGGCACCTTGCGCAGCGATTTCGGCGAACATTCCGAAGCGCTCTTTCTGACGTCGAGCTTTGTCTTTGCGAATGCTGCGGAAGCCGCCGAGCGCTTTAAGAAATCCGAAGACTATTACACGTACTCGCGTTTTACGAATCCGACGGTGACGATGTTCCAGGACCGGCTGGCGGCGCTCGAAGGCGGCGAGGCGTGCATGGCGACGGCGTCGGGGATGAGCGCGATCATGTCGGTGGTGATGTCGGCGTTGCAGGCGGGCGATCATCTCGTCAGCTCGCAGAGCCTGTTCGGTTCGACGCTTGGCATGTTCTCGCAAATTTTCAGCAAGTTCGGCATCACGACCACGTTCGTCGATCCGACGGATCTCGACGCGTGGAACAACGCGGTGCGTCCCGAAACGAAGATGTTTTTCCTCGAAACGCCGTCGAATCCGCTGACCGAAATCGCCGATATCGAAGCGATCGGCAAGATTGCGAAAGCGGCGAACGCGCTGTTCGTGGTCGACAACTGTTTTTGCAGCCCCGCGCTGCAGCAGCCGCTGAAGCTGGGCGCGGACGTGGTGATGCACTCCGCAACGAAATTTCTCGACGGTCAGGGCCGCGTGCTCGGCGGCGCGCTGGTCGGCTCGAAGCAGTTCATCATGGAAAAGGTGTTCCCGTTCGTGCGCAGCGCGGGGCCGACCCTGTCGGCGTTCAATGCGTGGATTCTGCTCAAGGGCATGGAGACACTGTCGCTGCGCGTCGAGCGCCAGTCGGCGAACGCGCTCGAAATCGCGCGCTGGCTCGACCAGCATCCCGCCGTGAAGCGCGTTTTCTATCCGGGGCTCGAATCGCATCCGCAGTACGAGATCGCGAAGCGTCAGCAGAAGGCGGGCGGCGCGATCGTGTCGTTCGAGCTGAAGGGCGACACGCCCGAGCAGATGCGCGCGAACGCATGGCGTGTGATCGATAGCACGAAAATCTGTTCGATCACCGGCAATCTCGGCGATACGCGCACGACGATCACGCATCCCGCCACCACGACGCATGGGCGCATCACGCCGGAAGCGCGCGCGGCGGCGGGCATCACGGAAGGGCTGATCCGCCTGGCCCTGGGTCTGGAAAATGCCGCCGATATCCGCGACGATCTCGCGCGCGGCCTCACGGGCTGACGACGTGATACGAACTGGGTGCTGCGACGCGCCCGGTCGTCAAGAAGCGAAACTCAATGCAGCAGAGCGCGCCATTGACCCGGCGCCATGCCGAACCTGCGCGTGAACGCGTGCGTGTATGCGCTCTGGTCGCCGAACCCGACCGTGAGCGCGATATCCGTTAGCGAGCGGTACGGGTCGGACAGCAGCGTGATTGACGTGTCGAGCCGCAGACGCTGCAAATAGCGATGCGGCGTCTCGCCGAATGCGTCGATGAAAAGCTGGTGAAAGCGCCGCATGCCGAAGCCGCAATGCGCCGCGAGGTCCGCGATGCGCAGCGGTTCCGAAAGATGCGCGCGCAGCCAGCCGTCGATGCGCGCGAAGTCGAGGCCCGCAGCGGGCATAGCATCGGCTGTGCCTGTGTCTTCGACGATCGCCGCGCAAAGACGCGCGGCCGCATCCCAATTGAAGCGCCGCCACGCAGCACCGCCGTCGATGTGTCGTGTTGCGCGACCCGCGATGTGCGAAACCAGTTGCGTGAGCGTCGAGTCGATCGACACGGCGCGCGCGCGGTCGAACAGACGCTGCGGCACCGCCACGGACGAAGCGGGCAGATCGAGCACGAGCTGCCGGTTTTCTCCGACGCCTGCGTAATCGTGCCGCGCACCCGCCGGAATCAGCCACGCGGACGTGCGGTCGATTTCTTGCGCGACGCCGTTCACGGCCATCACCATCGCACCGTCCACACCGAGCACGATCTGATGAAAGTCGTGCACGTCAGACGCTTCCACTGCGCCATAGCGGCGCAGGGAGACGTGAGGCGCGTCGATGACGGCGTTGGTCATACGAAGATCAGCGCAGAAACGCTCAGACTTCGAGCAATTCCACTTCGAACACGAGTGTCGCGTTCGGCGGAATCACGCCGCCCGCGCCGCGCACGCCGTAGCCGAGTTGCGGCGGAATGGTCAGCTTGCGCACGCCGCCAACCTTCATGCCCTGCACGCCTTCGTCCCAGCCCTTGATGACCATGCCGCCGCCCAGCACGAAGGCGAACGGGTCGTTGCGGTCCTTGCTCGAATCGAACTTCTGGCCGTCGGTGAGCCAGCCGGTGTAGTGCACGCTGACGGTCTGGCCAGCCTTGGCTTCGGCGCCCGTGCCTTCCTTCAGGTCTTCGTACTTGAGGCCCGATTCGGTGGTGACAGTAGTCATGCGATGCTCCTTGTAATCGTTCGAAACCGCTATTGTAGGCGTGTTGTCGCAGGGTCGCGAAGATCGGCCGAACGGCCATGCCTATAATGTCCAGACCGCAACCAACGATGAACCGCCAACGAGGATGTCGATCGTGACCACGTCTACTCCGTCTTTTTCGGGCAGCCACGAGGAGACGCCCGCCGTCGCCGGGCGCACCGCGCAACGCTGCGCCGAAACCGCGCTGTTCATGCGCGATCACGTGCTGTCGCTCGTGTCGCACGACCTGCGCAGCCCGCTCAACGCGATTCACAGCTGGGCCTACGTGCTCGACCGCAAGGTCGATGCAAACGACGCCACGGCGCAGCGCGCACTGGAAGGCATCCGCAACGGCGTCGACCAGCAGGTGAAGCTGCTCGAATCGATCGTCGATACGACGCGCGCCGAAACCAGGGCACTGGCCTTGAAGCGCGCGCCGTTCGCATTGCGCGCACTGCTCGACGAAACGGTGCGCGACGTGCGAGGCGGACTGGCCGACCAGCGCGGCGTGGCCATCGAACTCGCATCGCCGCTGACCGATCAACAGATGGACGGCGACCGCGAGCGTCTTGCCGCGGCGTTGTGGCTGCTCGTGGCGTTCGCGGTCGAAGCGAGCGCGAGCGGCGCGACGGTCACGCTCGAAGGCGACGTCGATGCGTCGAAGTTCTGCGCGACCGTCACGTGGCAGCCGTCGCTCGCCGCGCTGACCGACCCGGCGCTGCCGCACGTGCTCGAAAACTTTGCACGCCAGCAAGCCACGCACCCGCGCGAGGCGGGCCGCATTGCGTGGGTGCTCGGGCTATGCAAGCGCGTCGCCGAAGCGCATGAAGGCGCATTCGAGCAAGGCCAATGGTCGGACGGCCAGCCGACCGCGCTCAAGCTGCGCGTGCCGCTCGCGGGCGCTTAAAGAGGCACGTACGGCAGGCGCTCAAAGCAGGCATGCAACGGCATACCCGCTGAATCCCTGGCCGGATGGCTATCCCGCAGGCACCGCACACTTTCAGGCGCCTTTCACGCTCTATACTGACGGCTTTTGTTGCCGGAGTCCTTCGCTTTGATCCAGTTCGTCGCCCTCATTGGCGCGTTGTTGCTCGTTGCCCTCAACGGTTTCTTTGTTGCCGCCGAGTTCGGTCTCGTCAAGCTGCGGCAGACGCGCGTTCGGACGCTCGCGGAGAAGCACGGCATGCGCGGCAAGCTGCTCGCAAAAGTGCACGGCAGGCTGGACGCGTATCTGTCGGCGTGCCAGCTGGGCATCACGCTCGCTTCGCTGGGATTGGGCTGGATCGGCGAGCCTGCCTTCGCTGAACTGCTGAACCCCGTGTTCCATCTGCTCGGCGTCGAGAGCGAGCAGCTGATACACGGCATCTCGCTGTTTTTCGCGTTCTCGTGCATTTCGTTCCTGCATATCGTCGTCGGCGAGCTGGCGCCGAAGTCGCTCGCAATCCGGCAGTCCGAGCAGGTTGCGCTGTGGATCGCGATGCCGCTGTACGGTTTCTACTGGGCGATGTATCCCGCCATCTGGCTGCTCAACACGAGCGCGAATGCGGTGCTGCGCATCGCGGGGCTCGATGCCGGCCACGGCGGCGACACGCATTATTCGACGGACGAACTGAAGCTGATTTTGCGCGGCCGCCGCGCGAGCGTGACGAGCGAGCTCGACGGTCCGAAGGACGCCTACTCGCAGGACGAATGGAACACGATCGCGCATTCGCTCGACTTCTCACGCATGACGGTGTCCGATCTGATGCGGCCGGCGCATGAACTCGTGAGCCTGCGCCGCGATCTGCCGTGGCGCGACAACATGCAGATCGTCGCGCGTCACCGTTTCAGCCGCTATCCGCTGCTCGAAGACGCGACGGGCGAGCGCGTCGCGGGCACGATCCATTTGAAGGATCTGTTGCTTGCGCGTCATGCGGGCAGCACGCTCGACGACCTGTCGCATTACGTGCGCCCCGTGCAGTACGTGAAGCCCGAGATGCCCGCGCTCGAACTGTTCCGGCGCTTTCGCAAAGGTGCGCCGCATCTCGCGCTGGTGGGCCGCAAGAACGCGAAGCCGATCGGCTTTCTGACGCTGGACAACCTGTTGGGCGCGCTGGTCGGCCAGATTCACGACGAGTTCCGCCAGGGCGACGCCGACTGGACGCGCATGGACGACGGCACGCTGATGGGCAAGGGCAGTTTGCCCGTGGTGTCGCTGGAGCGTGCGCTCGGCATCGACATCGACGAAGGCAGCGCCGAATCCGTCGGCGGTCTCGTGATCAATGCGCTCGGCGATTTGCCGGAGGAAGGGCAGCGCGTCGATTTCGACCGTTTCGATGTCGTCGTGAAGCGCATGAAGGGACCGCGCATCGTGCTCGTGCGCGTGTATCCGAAAATCTACGACGACGAAGGCGGTTGAGCGTCACACGCGCGGCACGCCATCCTCGACCAGCACGGCCACGGGCATCGCCGTCAGCGCATCGCGCAGATACAGCAGCCCGGTATCTTCGACCTTCGGCGCAGCCGGGCTCAGGCAATCGAACAACGCGCGCCCGAACAGCTCTTCGGGCATCTGCACGGCCGTGTCGTCCCACGCGATGGGGTCGACGAGCGGCAGATCGCTGCCGGCATCGAACAGCGCCATCGAAAGCCGCGTTGCGATCAGCACGGCCCAGCAATTGCCTTGTCGCCGCGCGAACGCGATCGCGCGGTCCGCGTGCTTGCCTTGGACCGTCAGCGGCAAATAGCTGCCCTTGCTCAACAGCTCCGGCATGCGCATGCGTAACGCGAGCATGCGTTGAATGATGGCGAGCTTCACGCGGCCATCGCGCCAGTCAGACAGGTATTCGGACGGCGGCGCTTCGGCGAGCAGCGCCGCGCGCTGCGCGAAATCGACGGGCCGGCGGTTGTCGGGATCGACGAGACTGAAATCCCATAGCTCCGTGCCCTGATACAGATCGGGCACGCCGGGCGACGCGAGACGCAGCACCGCCTGCTGCAGGCTGTTCACGACGCCCGCTCTTGCGATGCGCGCAACGAAGTCGCTGAGTTCGCTCAGGAAACCTTCGCGACGCTGCGGCGCGAGTATGTCGAACAGAAAATCGCGGCAGGCGTTTTCGAAGGCTTCATCGGGCGCGAGCCATGTGGTGCGCAGTTTCGCTTCGCGCAGCGCTTTCAGCTGCCATTGCGCGACGCGTTCGGCGAGCGCCTTGATACCTGCTTCATCGTCGGGCGAAAGACCGGGCGGCCAGCAGCCCACCAGCGTTTGATACAGCATCGCCTCGGCGGCCGGACCGGGCGCCCAGTCGTCGGCGTTGCCATCGAGCACGCGCCGGTGCGGCGTGTTCAACGTGGTCCAGGCGCGCAGCGTCGTGATCCAGTCGTCGGCGATTTCGCTGAGCACGGCCAGCCGCGCGCGCGTATCTTCGCCGCGTTTGTGATCGTGCGTCGCGGTTGCGAGCATGGCGTGAGGAAAACGCCGCGCGCGTTCCTGGTTGCCCGCGTGGAACTGCTCGACCGACAGCGCGAATTCACCCGGGTCCGCGCCCACTTCGCAGCGCGACAGCAGACGCCCGTAGCGATAGCACGCGGTATCTTCAATGGCCTTCGCGGCGACGGGCGCCGTCAACTGCGAGAACAGCGTCTGCACCGTGCGGCGCGCCGACGCCGTGTGATTGAACGCAGCCGCGTTGCCGTTCTGCTGTTGCGGCGACGGATAGGCCGCGCCGCGTCCGCTGCCGTTCTCGTCGTCGCCGCTGCCGAGCCACGCGTCGACGCGTGCGAGCGTGCCATGATCGGCGCGCGACAGCGTTTGCTTTGCCGCGTCGAGCGCAACCTGGAAGTACGCGTTGTCGGCGGCGCTGCGCAAGCCGTTTTGCGGATAGATGCGGTAGACGGGAAAGTGCGCGGCGAGCTCGTTGGTCACGCGGCGGATGGCTGTGTACGTGACATCGCGCGTGGTGATGCTGTCGCGCGCAAGCCGATGCAGCGCGCGCGACGCGCGGTCCAGTTCGGCGGAGAGATTTTCCGCAAGTATCTTGCGGCGCGCGGGCAGCGCTTCGTCGGCGAAATTCGCGGGGCGGCCGCTCAGCGCCGCCCACGCTGCCGCGAGCGGCGCGGCGCCGGCGGGATCATGCAGCAGGGCGCCTGTGTCGTTCATGAAGTCGTAGCCCGTCGTGCCGTCGACGGGCCAGTCGTCGCGCAGCGTCTCGCCGCGTGCGAGTATCTTCTCGACGACGATATACGGCGTCGCGCCGTCGCGCAGTTCCGACAGCCGCTGGCGCAGCCGCTGCGTGTACTCGCGCGGCTCGGCGAGCCCGTCGATATGATCGATGCGCACGCCGTCGATCACGCCTTCCGCATACAGCCGGAAAATCAGCGCGTGCACGGCTTCGAACACCTCGGGCCGCTCGACGCGCACGGCTGCGAGCGTGCTGATATCGAAGAAGCGCCGCCAGTTCACTTCGTCGGAAGCGGTGCGCCACCATGCCAGCCGGAAGTGCTGCCGCTCGATCAGCCGGTGCAGGCGGTCGCGCGTGACGGGTTCGTTCGGCGAATACGCTTCGAGCACGAACTCGATCGCCGATGCGCCGTTCTGCCGCACGAACTCGCTCAACGCTTCGCGGCCTTCGTTGGCGCGCGGCTGATCGGCGGGCTGCGTCGTGACGGACGTGAAGCGCTCGGCAAGCGCGGCGAGATCCGCGCGATCCGCCGATTGCAGGATCGCCGCGTAATCGATCGGGCACACGGGGCATTCGTGCTCGCCATAGACGATGTTGAAGCGCCCGCGGGCGGCATCGAAGCGCAGCACGATGCGCCCAGCGATCAACTCCTCGCCGTAGGCCGCGCCCAGCACGGGCATCAGCACCTTGCCGCGCAGCGCCGGATCGGGCGAATGCCAGTCGACGTCGAAGTAGCGCGCATGCGCGCTATGCCGTCCCCATTCGAGGATGTCCTGCCACCACGCGTTGTGACGGCTCATGCCCATGTGATTCGGCACGACGTCGACGACGAGGCCCATGCCGAGTTCGTGCAGCTTGTCGGTCAGACGGCGCAGACCCTGTTCGCCGCCGCATTCGGCGCTCACCTGGCCGTAGTCGACCGTGTCGTAACCGTGCGTGGAGCCGGGCGTGGCCGTTGTAACCGGCGACGCGTACAGATGGCTCACGCCGAGCGCGGCGAAGTAATCGACGTGCGCGAGCGCGTCGTCGAACGTGAAGTCGCGATGGAACTGGAGTCGGAGCGTGGCGCGCGGAACAGTCATGGTGTGTCGGACAACGAAGAAGCGGAGGTTGAGTCGGTGCGCGCCTGCCCGACTGCGAGCAGGCGGTCGCAAAACGTATCGTCGGCGAACAGCGCGTCGACGGGCTGGATCACGCGCCGGCGCCAGTTCGGATGCTCGTCGATCGAACCGGGCAGGTTCGGCTGATCCGCCAGGGCGAGCAGGTCTTCGAGCGGATAGGTGACGAGCGGCGACGGCGTCGCGGCGACGAACGCGAGCGCTTCGTCGACGGGCGCTTCGGCGGGCGGCGGCGCGGCGACATCGGGCGGGGCGATGCCCGCCTGCTGGAACGCCTGCCAGAGCGCGGCGCGGTCGTCGGCACGCTCGGCCTGCGCCAGCGCAACAGGGTCGCGCCCGTCTGCGCGAGCGGCAGTCTGCCCGACGCGATTGCGCCACACGATGTCCTCGCCGCGCCACCAGCCCGTGACGGTCGGCAGATCGTGCGTGGTCGTCGTCGCGACGGTTTCGCGATCCCATTCGGCGGGCGCCATGAAGCCCTTGCCGTCCTTCGTGCGCTCGAACCACAGTACGCGGATGCCCGACAGCCCATGCTCGCTGAGCCGCTCGCGGAAGCCCGGCGGCACGGTGCCGAGGTCCTCGCCGATCACGATCGCGCGATGCCGCCACGATTCGAGCGCGATCAGCCGCAGCATGTCCTCGAGTGGATAGCGCAGGTACGCGCCGTTCTTCGCGGGCTCGCCTTCGGGCACGAGCCACAGACGGCGCAGGCCGAGAATGTGATCGATGCGGATGCCGCCCGCGAACGCGAACGCGCTGCGCAGCATGTCGATGAACGCCGAGAAGCCTTGATTGCGCATCGCGCGCGGCGAGAAAGTGGTGAGTCCCCACGCCTGACCCGCCTGGTTGAACAGATCGGGCGGCGCGCCGACGGACACGCCTTGCAGCATGTCGTCGCGATACGACCACGCGTGGCTGCCCCCGCTGTCGCAACCGACGGCGAGATCCGCGATCAGGCCGACGGCCATGCCTGCGTCGCGCGCCGCGTGCTGCGCGTGCGACAGCCCTTTGGCGGCGAGCCACTGCAGGAACAGATGGAACTCGACTTCATGCCGATGCTCGTTGGCGAACGCTTCCACTTCGGCGCTGCGCGAGTCTTGCAGCGGCTGTGGCCATTTGCGCCAGTAGCCTTCGCCGTCGTGCAGCAGCTGATACGCGTGCAACGCCTCGAAGCGCGCATGGTCTTCGAGCGCACGGCCGCCGCGCTCGCAAAAGCCGTGAAATTCCAGCGCGCGCGGCGAATCCTGCGCGCGGTCGTTGGCGCAGAAGCGCTCGAACAGCACGCGCAGCACCTTGAGCTTGAGCGGCGTCGCCGTGTGCCAGTCGATCAGCGGCAGCGTTTCGAGCTTCGCCCAGGTTTCGGTGCCGCCCGCCGCATCGAGCGCGGCTTGCATGGCCTGCGCGCCGAACACGGCGGCGGGATCGATGTGCGTGACGTTCAGCCACAAACGCGACGATGGCGAATATGGACTGAACGACTGCGGGAGTGCGCTGAACATCGCGTGCGTCGGGCTGACGGCGAGTGCGTGCGCGCCGCGCTTTGCGCTTTCGATGGCGAGCGTGGCGAGCGCCGTGTAATCGCCGATGCCGCCGTCGCCGATGCGCCGCAAGCCATAGATCTGCGCGGCGATGCCCCACAGCGGCGGCGGCTTCGCGTCATCCGCGTGCAGCGCGCGCCACGCGTCGGCGACGGTGTAGCACTGCGCGGGCGCGACGGCCAGCGTCATCCGGTGATCGTTGAGCACGAGCGTGTGATAGCCGGGTTCGTCGATGGGCGAGAGCAGCGCGGCTTCGCCTTTGGGCGCGGTGAAGCGCCCGTCGATCAGCGAGCCGCTTTCCAGTTCGATCCGGTAATGGCTGCCCGACTTGACCGACGCAGCAGGCAGCGCGATGCCGCGCCCGCACTCGACCGTCATCAGCGGCGGCAGCTTGCGGCCGGACAATTCGGCTTCGAGCGCGGCCGCGCTCTGGCGAATCTGCGTGGCATTGCCGCACGGCAGACCCATGCGGTCGAGCAGCGCGGCGAGCGTGCTGTCGGGCACGCGCTTGCGGTTGTGATGCGCGTCTTCCCATTCGACTTCGAAGCCTGCGCGCGCGGCGAGGGCGTCGAGGGTAATGCCGGGGCGTCGGGTCGTGGCCAAGCGTGTCACTCCTGTCGGCGGGAGCGCGCGGATTGGCGCCTCGCTCCCGTCTCATGCAAGGGTTGCTATTCGACGTGCTTGCGCGCGTCATGGCCGAACGCGTATTCGCTGACGTCGCCCGTCAGCCAGGCGACGAACGCGTTCGATGGCAGTTCGCCCGCGTCGGCGCGATCGCGCGCGCGCGGCGGCGTTTCGAAAATCACTTTGCCGGCGGGCCGTTCGTCGAGGCGCGCCGCTTCGCCGGCTTGTTTGCCCGCCAGATTCAACGCGATGGTGAGCGTTTCGCCGTCGTCGAGTTTCCAGCGCGCCGTCAGCGCGTTCGTCTGCTGACCGTTCGCCGTTTTCAGCACGGTCGCGCCGAGTGCCTTCGCGTGCCGCAGGCGCGGCGCGATGAGCTTCGCGCGCACGGCGAGCGCCGACTTGTAAAAGTGCATCCATTCGAGCGCGTCTTTGTCGTCCGCTGTATCGCCAGGCCGCCTGGGCGGGGACGACGCCGCGAGCGTCTGCGGATCGTTCGGATCGGGAATCAGCGCGCGGCGCTTTTCGTCGGCGAAGGCGGAGAAGCACGCGAATTCCTTGCGGCGTCCTTCGCGCACGGCATCGGCCAGATCGCCGGTGTAATCGGTGAAGAACAGAAACGGCTGCTTCGAGCCGTATTCCTCGTCCATGAACAGCAGCGGAATCTGCGGCGACAGCAGCAACAGTCCCGTCGCGGCGCGCAACGCGTCGTCGCTGCACAACGCGCGCAGCCGCTCGCCCATCGCGCGATTGCCGATCTGATCGTGGTTCTGCAGGAACGCGACGAACGACGTCGGCGGCAGATGTCCGCTCGGTTCGCCGCGCGGCTGGCCGTCGTGGATCGGCGATGGGTCGCCCTGGTAGCCGAAGCCGCTGCCGAGGATGCGCGCGAGTCGCTCGATCGGTTGATCGGCATAGGCGGCGTAATAGCCTTCGTGCTCGCCCGTCAGCAGCACGTGCAGCGTGTTGTGCGCGTCGTCGTTCCATTGCGCGGTGAAGTGCGTGTCGAGCAGGCTCGCCGTGTTGCGCTCGTTTTCCAGCACGAGATGCACATGGCGTCCGTGCTGCACGTGGCTGCGCACGTGATCGGCGAACGTGCGCAGCCACGCGTCGTTGTCGATGGCGTGGACGGCGTCGAGCCGCAGTCCGTCGAAGCGGAATTCGTCGATCCAGTAGAGCGCGTTGTCGCAGAAGAACTCGCTCACTTCGCCGCGCCCGAAATCGATTGCCGGCCCCCACGGTGTGTGCGTGCCTTCGCGAAAGAACGGTTTCGCGTACTGATGCAGATAGTTGCCGTCCGGGCCGAAGTGGTTGTAGACCACATCGAGGAACACGGCGAGGCCGTGACCATGCGCGGTGTCGATCAATGCCTTGAGGTCGTCGGGACGGCCGTATGCAGAGTCGGGCGCATAGGGCAGCACGCCGTCGTAGCCCCAGTTGCGCGTGCCGGGGAAGTCGTTGAGCGGCATCAGCTCGATGGCCGTGACGCCGAGCGCGGCGATTGCGGGCAGACGTTCCATCACGCCGCGATAACCGCCCAGTGCGCCCACATGCAATTCGTACAGCACGGTTTCTTCCCACGGCCGTCCATGCCATTGCGTGTGCTGCCACCTGTAGGCGCGCGGGTCGATCACTTCGCTCGGACCGTGCACGTCTTGCGGCTGAAAGCGCGAGGCGGGGTCGGGAATCAGCAGCGCACCGTCGAGCTTGTACCGATACAGCGTCCCCGCGCCGCACTCGAGTTCCGCTTCGAACCAGCCGTTGCCCGTCGAACTCATGTCGTGCGCGCCGGACGCTTCGTGCGCCGCGCCGTTTTCGATCACGACCTGCACCTTCGCGCACGAAGGCGCCCACAGCCTGAAGCGGGTGCGCGGCTTCGTACTCGCCGCACCGAGCAGCTGCGCGCCGAACGGCAGGCAGTGCGCGTAATGATGCGTGTGAGGGTCGATCGGACGTTCGTGCATGATGGTCACCATGTTCTCCGTGCTGGCCGCGGATTACGCGGGCTGTTCCGGGTCCGGCATCGATGTGCCGGGGTCCGGCGGCAGCGCCGTCAACAGACGCGGCCCGTAATGCGCGCCCGCACGCCAGCTCGCCTGCCAGTCTGCTTCGCCCGTCGGCTGCGCCGCGAGCACGATTACGCTGTGCGCGGCAACTTCGACATCGGGCGCGGCGAGCGGCACAGGCGGCGCCTCGGGGTCCGCCGTATCCAGCAGCACATGCCATTCCAGGTGCGGCGGCGGCGGCGCGAAGCGCAACGCCGCCGCCGATGCGTTCAACATCATCAACAATACTTCCGTTTCTCCGTTCAGACCCGGGCCCGCGCGCCGCAGCGTGAAGGCGCGGCCTTCGTGGTCTTGCCATGCTTCGATGGTCAGCGGCTCGCCCTGTTCGTCGAACCAGCCGATATCGTAGAGGCCCGGCAACACTTCACGATCGCCGAACAGGAAGCGGTTTTCGCGCAGCAGCGGATGCTGCTTGCGCAATGCAATCACGCGCGCGAAGAACATAGTCATTTTGCGCCCGTGTGGGAGCGCGGCACGTTCCCAATCTATCCACGAAATTTCGTTATCCTGGCAGTACGCGTTGTTGTTGCCGCGCTGCGTGCGGCCCATCTCGTCGCCGGCAAGCATCATCGGCGTGCCGAGCGCGACGAACAGCGTCGTGATCAGCGAACGCGACACGCGCTCGCGCGTTTCGACGACGGCGGGTTCGTCGGTCGGACCTTCGACGCCCCAGTTCGAGCTGAAATTTTCATTGTGGCCGTCGTTGTTGTTTTCTTTGTTGACCTCGTTGTGCTTGTGCGAATACGAGACGAGATCGGCGAGCGTGAAGCCGTCGTGCGACGTGACGAAATTGACGGACGCCGTCGGCTTGCGAAAACGCCGGTTGAACAGGTCGGCGGAACCCGTCAGCCGCGCGGCCAGATCCGGCCGCATGCCCGCGTCGCCGCGCCAGAAACGGCGTACGGAATCGCGAAAACGGTCGTTCCATTCGCTGATGCCGGGAGGATGATTGCCGAGCTGATAGCCGCCCGGACCGATGTCCCACGGCTCGGAGATCAGCTTGCGCTGCGACAGGACGGGGTCCTGGCGCAGCGCGTCGAAGAAACCCGAGCCGGGATCGAAGCCCGAGTGCTCGCGCCCGAGCGTGACGCCGAGATCGAAACGGAAGCCGTCGATATTGAACGCCGTCGACCAGTAGCGCAGCGAATCCATCACCATCTGCAGCACGCGCGGATGCGGCAGATTCAGCGTGTTGCCGCAGCCTGTGTCGTTGATGTGATGGCGTTCGTCGCCGGGAATGAGGCGGTAATAGCTGGCGTTGTCGAGTCCTCGCCACGACACCGTGGGGCCCATTTCATTGCCTTCGCACGTGTGGTTGTAGACGACGTCGAGTATCACCTCGATTCCCGCCGCGTGCAGTTGACGGACGGCGATGCGCATTTCATCCAGCCGATGCGTCGACAGATACAACGGCTCCGGCGCGAAGAACGCGGCCGTGTTGTAGCCCCAGTAGTTGCGCAGCCCGCGCTCGACCAGAAAGCGGTCGTTGAGAAACGCATGCACGGGCAGCAGTTCGACGGCCGTGACGCCGAGCTTCAGCAGATGCTCGATGAACTCCGGCGACGCGAGCGCGGCGAACGTGCCGCGTTCGGGCGCGCGCAGGTCTTTGCGCAGCATCGACGCGCCGCGCACGTGCGTTTCGTAGATGACCGTTTCGCTCCACGGCACATTGGGGCGCGTGTCGTGGGACCAGTCGAAGGCTTCGTCGACGACGACGCATTTGGGCATCGCGGGCGCGGAGTCTCTGCGGTCGATCGACAGATCCATTCTGTTCGAATGGACGCGATAGCCGAACAGCGCATCGGACCAGCGGAACTGTCCGATGAGTTTTCGCGCGTACGGATCGAGCAGCAGCTTATGCGGGTTGAAGCGATGGCCTTGCTGCGGCTGATAGGGGCCGTGGGCGCGGAACGCGTAGACGGTGCCGGGATGGGCGTGGGGCAGATAGCCGTGCCAGACCTCGTCGGTGCATTCGGGGAGGGCATAGCGTTTTAGCTCTTTTCGGCCGGTCGGTTCGAACAGGCATAGCTCGATTCTTTGCGCGTTGGCGGAGAACACGGCGAAGTTCACGCCGAGTCCATCCCAGCTCGAGCCCAGTGGGTATGGAGTGCCCGGCAACAGTCGGTCTGGCAGTACGTGCGGCATGACAGGTTTTCCGTTGTTTTCCGCCTGTTTTTTGCTTTGCAAGCGGCTTGTGGTTGGTACTTTGCCTTCGGTTTTCGTGCTTTGGGTGAGGTTTGGTTTTGCTTGTCGGGGATGTGCTTTGTTTTGTCCGCGGTGTTGGGTTGGTTTTTGGGCTTGCAGCCGGTCGGTTTGCGGTTTTTTGCCTGGCAGGCAGTTGTGATAGCGGCTTCGCGGCGCGGGCGTTGCAAACTCTGTGTCGGCCGCCGCACCGCCCGCGAAGACTTTGCGCGGAGGCTTCCCATTGCGGCTTCGCCTTGCGATGGTTTTCGGTTCGGGCGCTGCCTTCAACGGCGAGACAACCTACATACGGTTTGCCGCATAACGACGTATAAGCCACGCACGCGACCAACTGGGATACGCACCCGTGAAGCGGGTGAGGCGCACGCCGAGCACGTTGGCAACGAGCAAAAGCCGGAGCGTTGCCGCATGAAACGCGGGGACGTTGGGGGCCCGTGGGTAGAAACTAGCACTGGCGGTGTGAGCCCGCTTTCTTTGCTTACTTTCTTTGCGGCGGCAAAGAAAGTAACTGCCGCCCCGCACAGGGGCAACGCTAGCGCCGCGAAGGCGCCATCGCGGATGCCAACGCAAACGGCAACACACACCGGAAATGTCCGCGCCGCAAAGGCGCCATCGCGGATGCCAGCGCACAAGGGCACCACACAACGGAAATGCCCGCGCCGCGAAGGCGCAAACGCGGACGCCCACGCAAAGGGCAAACACACCCCGGCAGCGCCCGCGCCACGAAGGCACAACCGCTAATCGGCCCTCAACACCACCGTCCCCAACGGCGGCAACACCAGCGCAGCGGACTGGGGCCGCCCATGCGCCGCGATCTCCTCGGTGTACAGCAAACCGGCGTTGCCGACATTCGACCCGCCATACACACCCGCATCGCTATTCACGACCTCGACCCACTTGCCGCCACGCGGCATGCCGATCCGATAGCCATGTCGCGGCACGGGCGTGAAGTTGCATACGGTAATCAGTTCGCGTCCCGCGCCGTCCATGCGCCGCCATGCAAAAACGGAATTCGCCGTGTCGTCGCCGATAATCCATTCGAATCCACCCGGCTCGGTGTCGAGCCGATGCAGCGCCGGTTCCTCGCGATACAGCCGGTTCAGATCGCGCACGAGACGCTGCACGCCATGATGCAGTTCGTCGTCGAGCAGGTGCCAATGCGGCGAGCCGTCGTGATCGAACTCGGCCATCTGCCCGAACTCGCCGCCCATGAACATCAGCTTCTTGCCAGGATGCGCCCACATGAACGCCAGGTACGCGCGCAGGTTCGCAAACTTCTGCCAGCGGTCGCCGGGCATCTTGCCGAGGAGCGACCCCTTGCCATGCACGACTTCGTCATGCGACAGCGGCAGCACGAACTTCTCCGAGTAGGCATACACCATCGCGAACGTCATGTTGTGGTGATGCCAGCGTCGATTGATCGGGTCTTCGTGCATGTAATGCAGCGTGTCGTGCATCCAGCCCATATTCCATTTGAACTGGAAGCCGAGGCCGCCATCCTCGATGCGCGCCGTCACGCCCGGCCATGCTGTCGATTCCTCCGCAATCGTGATCGCGCCGTGCACGTCGGGCATGTGCTGCACTTCGTGGTTCAGCCGCTTCAGGAACGCGATCGATTCAAGATTCTCGCGCCCGCCATACACGTTCGGCACCCATTCGCCCGCCGCGCGCGAATAGTCGCGATAGAGCATCGATGCGACGGCGTCCACGCGCAGGCCGTCGACGTGATAGCGCTTGAGCCACGCCAGCGCCGATGCGATCAGGAACGCGCTCACCTCGTTGCGCCCGAGGTTGTAGATCATCGTGTTCCAGTCCTGGTGATAGCCTTCGCGCGGATCTGCGTGCTCATAGAGCGGTGTGCCGTCGAACTGCACGAGCCCGTGCGCATCGTTCGGAAAGTGCGCGGGCACCCAGTCGAGTATCACGCCGAGCCCCGCCTCGTGCGCACGGTTCACGAAATGCGCGAACTGCTCCGGCGCGCCGAAGCGCGCGGACGGCGCGAATTGCGACAACGGCTGATAGCCCCATGAGCCACCGAACGGATGCTCCGCAATCGGCATGAACTCGATATGCGTGAAGCCCATTTCCTTCGCGTACGGAATCAGGCGGTCCGCCAGCTCCGGCCAGGTCAGCCCGCGATGCCCTTCCTCCGCCACGCGCAGCCACGATTCGGCATGCACCTCGTAGATCGAGATCGCCGCTTGCGGCGTCTGCTTCGCGGCGCGCGTTTGCATCCAGTCGCCGTCCGTCCATGCAAAGCGCTCGATGTCGTCGACATGCGCGACCACGGATGCCGTCGCGGGCGGCTTCTCGGTCTGCATCGCGCAGGGGTCGGACTTCAGCGGCAGCGGATGGCCGTCGCGCGTCAGCATCTCGTACTTGTAGCGCGTGCCCGCACCGATGCGCGGCACGAACAGCTCCCACACGCCCGCCTGATGCCGCAGCCGCATCGGATGACGGCGGCCGTCCCACGCGTTGAAGTCGCCCACCACCGACACGCGCCGCGCGTTCGGCGCCCACACGGCGAAGCGCACGCCGGGCACGCCGTCCATCGTGTACGGGCGCGAGCCGAGGCATTCGAGCACGGCATACGGATCACCCCATGCGACGCGCTGCAGCGGTTCGTCGCCGAGCACGGGTTCGAACGAGTAGGTGTCCTCGATCTCCTGAATGACACCATGCCAGTCGATCCGCAAACGGTACGGCACGGCCTCGCTGACCGGCCCGGCGAACAGGCCGCCCGGATGCAACTGTTCGAGTTCGCCGAGCAGGCGCCCGTCGTCGCGCGCGATCACGCACACGCGCGACGCGTTCGGCAGCATCGCACGCACGACGGGGCCTGCCGCCGTCTGGTGCATGCCGAGCTGCGAGAACGGGTCGTGATGCCGTGCATCGACGAGGGCATCCAGGTCCACGCGATTCAGACCAGCCGCGCCAAGCTGTACGTTGTGTTGCTCACTCATAATCACCCTCTGATTCCGCGGGAGGCGCCGAGGCCGCCGGCGAATGCGGCGCCGCGCCCGTGTCGCCGAGCAGGCGGCTCGTCAGCGCGGCGAGCCCGCGCACCGGCAAGCTGAGCCACGTCGGCCGGTTGGCTGCCTCGTAGCGGATTTCGTACGCGGCCTTCTCGATCAGGAACAGATCGAGCAATGCCTGTTCGTGGTCCGGCGCGACGAGCGGCTGCGCGGCCATTTGCGTCGCGGCGCGGTATTGGGCAAGGAATGCTTCGGCGGCGGCATGACGGAAACGCTCGAACAGCGCGCGCTTGCGATCGGCGGTCATTTGCGGCGCGGCTTCCATCGTCGATTGCGCGGCCGCGCTCGCATACGACAGCGAACGCAGCAGGCCCGCCACATCGCGAAGCGGGCTCGACTTCGCGCGGCGTTCTTCGAGCTCGCGCGCGGGCTCGCCTTCGAAGTCGATCAGGAACGCGTCGCCTTGTGACACCAGCACCTGACCCAGATGGAAGTCGCCGTGAATGCGCGTGCGCAGCGCGAGGGCATCGGGTTTCACAAGATTCGACACCGCTTCGACAAGCTTGTCCTTCCGGTCGAGAATGCTGCGGCCGAGCAGCGCCGCATCTTCGCCGAGATGCTCGACGTTCTTTTCGAGCAGTTCGAGCGCGGTCGCAAGCAGCTTCTGCGTGCCGTCGATCCACGCTTGCACCTGCTGCGCGTCGGCGGGCTCGGGATTGAACGCGGGATTGTCCGAAGGCGCCGCGAGCGCGACATGCAGTTCGCCCAGACGCTTGCCGATGACGCCGATGTACGACGCGTAGCCTTCGATCGATTCTTCCTCGTTCACGCGGTCCTGGTTCGCCTGGTTCTCGTTGTCGCCGTCATAGACGAGCGCGAGTTCGTCGATCGAACGGCGCAAGGTGTCCAGCGCCCAGTTCCACGCGTCGCCCTGGTTGTCGACGAAGCCTTGCAGGATGCACAGCGTGTGCGGCACGTTCTCAGGGTCGACGCGCACCACTTCGCCGTAGAGCGGCGCCGTGTTCGCATAGCCGACCTGCGTCAGATAGCGGCTCATTTCCGCTTCCGGATGCACGCCCTTCAAGAGGCGCCGCACCAGCTTCAGCACGACCTTGTCGGCGATCACGAGCGAGCTGTTGCTCTGCTCGGCGGCGAGCCAGCGGATTTCCGGCTGATCGCCGAGAGGGTGTTCGCCAGCGTCGAGTTCGGCGAAGCGCTCGGTCGGCGTGAAGTGAATCGTGCTCTTCTGCACGGTAGGCACGCCCGCGCGCTCGCGCAGCTTGCGCAGCACGCCGTACGCGAACAGCGGCAGCGCGAAGGCGTCCGTCAGATGGCCGACGGTGCGCCCACGCCGCACGCGCGCGAGCGCGAGCTGCATGAAGAGCGGCGTCGTCGTGTCGGCGCCCCAGCTGATGGCGAGAGGCAGCACGTAACGTTCGGTGTGGTTGCCCACATCCGCTTCGATCTCGGTGAACGCGAAGCCTGCTTCGGGAATCGTCGTGAGGGCGGCGAGCCGCACGGCATGCATCTTCTGGTCCTTCGACGCGAACCAGCGGCGGCGTCCCAGCCACGACGGCAGCACTTCCGATTCGAGCAGCCGCACGTTCTCCGGCGTCGGTCCCGTCTGGCCTTCGCGGATCACGATGGTGACGAAATCGGGCAACGGCTCGGACGGCGGCTGGCTCCATGTCGGTCGGCCCTGGCCTTCACAAAGAAGGAACCACAGGAAGCCGTACGGCGGGAAAGTCAGCAGATACGTCAGTTGGCCGATGCGCGGGAACACGGAATCCGCCGTCATTTCGATCGGCGTGGCGCCATTGAACTCGGACAGATCGAGTTCGACGGCCTGCGGCGCGCGCGACAGGTTCGCCACGCACAGGATGGGCGCCTCGCCAGGCATCTCGCGCAGGTACGCAAGAATCTTGCGGTTGCTGGGCTTCAGGAAACGGATCGAGCCGCGCCCGAACGCATGCTTCGCGCGGCGCGTCGCAAGCATGCGGCGCGTCCAGTTGAGCAGCGAATGCGGATCACGGCTCTGCGCTTCGACGTTGACGGCGTCGAAGCCATACAGCGAGCCCATCACGGGCGGCAGCACGAGCTGTTCGGGATCGGCGCGCGAGAAGCCGCCGTTTCTGTCCGACGACCACTGCATCGGCGTGCGCACGCCGTCGCGGTCGCCGAGGTGAATGTTGTCGCCCATGCCGAGTTCGTCGCCGTAGTAGATGACGGGCGTGCCCGGCATCGACAGCAGCAGCGAATTGATCAGCTCGATGCGGCGGCGGTCGCGCTCCATCAGCGGCGCGAGACGCCTGCGGATGCCGAGATTCAGGCGCGCGCGGCGATCGCTCGCATATGTATTCCACAGATAGTCGCGCTCGGAGTCGGTGACCATTTCGAGCGTGAGTTCGTCGTGATTGCGCAGGAAGATCGCCCATTGATTCGACGGGGCGAGATCCGGCGTCTGCTTCATGATGTCGGTGATCGGGAAGCGGTCCTCGCTCGCAATCGACATGTAGATGCGCGGCATCAGCGGGAAGTGGAACGCCATGTGGCATTCGTCTTCGTTGCCGAAATATTCCTGCACGTCTTCGGGCCACTGGTTCGCTTCGGCGAGCAGCATCCGGTTCGGATAATCGGCGTCGATGGCGGCGCGAATCTTCTTGAGGATCGCGTGCGTCTCGGGCAGGTTCTCGTTGTTCGTGCCTTCGCGTTCGACGAGATACGGCACGGCATCCAGCCGCAGTCCGTCGATGCCCATGTCGAGCCAGAAGCGCATCACCTGCAGCACTTCGCGCATCACAGCGGGATTGTCGAAGTTCAGGTCGGGCTGGTGCGAATAGAAGCGGTGCCAGTAGTACTGCCCCGCGACGGGGTCGTGCGTCCAGTTAGACGGCTCCGTATCGATGAAGATGATGCGCGTTTTCTCGTACTTCTTGTCCGTGTCGGACCACACGTAGTAGTTGCGATGATTCGAGCCCGGCTTCGCGCGGCGCGCGCGCTGGAACCACGGGTGCTGGTCCGACGTGTGGTTGATGACGAGCTCGGTGATCACGCGCAGGCCGCGCGCGTGCGCTTCCTGGATGAAGCGCTTGACGTCGGCGATCGTGCCGTAATCGGGATGCACGTTGCGGTAGTCGGCGATGTCGTAGCCGTCGTCGCGGCGCGGCGACGGGTAGAACGGCAGCAGCCAGATCGCGCTCACGCCCAGTTCCGCGATGTAGTCGAGCTTCGCGATCAGGCCGGGGAAGTCGCCGACGCCGTCGTTGTTCGCATCGAAAAACGACTTGATGTGCACCTGGTAGATGATCGCGTCCTTGTACCAGAGGGGATCGTCGGCCAGCGTCGAGACCCTGCCGCGGCGCGAGGTGCGCGCCTTCGACGGCGCGGCGGCGGCCGTCGTGTCGGTGATATGGGCCTGCGACGTGCTTTCGGCGGAATCGTCACGTTTCATATCGCACCTTCATTCCTTGAATGTCGTGTCGTGAGCGGCCCGATGCGCGTCGCCATCGTCGAAGGCTGCGTCGGGAACGGGCTCGCGCGGCAGGCCGCCCGCCGGCACGATGCGCCAGATCGCGAACGGCCGCGTGCCGGGGTCGAGCCGCACGTGTTGCCATCTGCCGTGCCATTGAAACCGGTCGCCCGACATCTGGTCGATCACGTCGATGGTGGCGTGATCGTGCAGGCCCCAGCGGTTGAATGTCGCCCACGACAACTCGATATCCGCGCCCTGCTCGTTGTGCGGATCGAGATTGATCGCGACGATGATGACGTTGTCGCGCGTCTCGGTCGCTTTCTCGAAGAACAGGATGTGGTCGTTGTGCGCGGGCAGGAACGTGAGGTTCAGATGCGTGTGCAGCGCCGGGTTCGTGCGGCGAATGCGGTTCAGCTCCGTGATCTCGCGCACGATGTTGCCGGGCCGGTTCCAGTTCCACGCGCGGATCTGATACTTCTCCGAATCCAGATACTCTTCGCTATTCGGCAGCGCGGCCGCTTCGCACAGTTCGAAGCCGCTATAGACGCCCCACAGGCCCGACAGCATCGTCGCGAGCGCCGCGCGGATCAGGAAGCCCGGACGCCCCTGCGATTGCAGATGGCGCGGGTTGATATCCGGCGTGTTGACGAAGAAGTTCGGGCGGAAGAACTCGCGCAAGTTGCTTTGCGTGAGCTCCGTCAGATACTCGGTGAAATCGCGCTTCGATTCGCGCCACGTGAAGTACGTGTACGACTGCGAGAAGCCGAGTTTCGCGAGCCGCGCCATCACGCGCGGACGCGTGAACGCTTCGGACAAAAAGATCACGTCGGGATGCCGCGCGCGCACGTCGTTGATCATCCATTCCCAGAACGGGAAGGGCTTCGTGTGCGGATTGTCGACGCGGAAAATGCGCACGCCCGCGTCGATCCAGAAAAGGATCACGTCGCGCAGCGAGATCCATAAATCGGGCTTCGCGTCGCGTGCGTAGAAGTCCGGGTTCACGATGTCCTGATACTTCTTCGGCGGATTTTCCGCGTAGCGCAGCGTGCCGTCGGGCCGCCACGCGAACCACGTCGGATGCTGCTTCAGCCACGGGTGATCGGGCGAACATTGAATCGCGAAATCGAGCGCGATTTCGAGGCCGTGCTCGTGCGCGGCGGCGAGCATGCGCTTGAAGTCGTCGAGCGTACCGAGCTGCGGATGCACCGCGTCGTGGCCGCCCGCTTCGCTGCCGATCGCATACGGACTGCCCACGTCGTCCGGGCCCGGCGTCAGCGTGTTGTTGCGTCCCTTGCGGTTCGCCATGCCGATCGGGTGGATGGGCGGAAAGTACAGCACGTCGAAGCCCATGTCGCGGATGCGCGGAAGTTTGCCGATCACGTCGTCGAAATTGCCGTGACGATGCTCGTCGTCGCTCATCGAACGCGGGAAGATTTCGTACCAGCTGCCAAAACGCGCGCCAGCGCGTTCGGCATCGACGCGATAGACGACGGGGTCACGCGACAGTCCCGGACGATGCCGTGCAGCCGCGAATGCGTTGGCCGTGGTCGGCGCGAGCACGATGGCGAGGCGCTCGCCCGTGTCGGCCTTCATGAACTCGTTGACGATCGCTTCGAGCTCTTGCGGCTGCGAGCCTTCGGCCGTTTCCGTTTCGGCAAGCGCCAGCGCGAACAGATGCTTCGCTTCTTCCACTTCGAGATCGACGGCCTGGTCCGCCTTCAGCTTTTTCTGCATGTGATCGACCAGCGACGCGAAGTCGTCGCGCCACGCGATCACCGTGAACTCATGACGCCCGATCCGTTCGAGCGGAATGCGCGCTTCCCAGATGTCGTTGCCGGCGGGCTGCGCGGGCGTCATCGGCACTTCGTGCCACGCAGTTTCGTCGGCGGCGCGCCAGATCACGGCGGCCGCGATCTTGTCGTGGCCTTCGGCGAATACGGCAGCCGTCACATGCACGCGCTCGCCGACGATGCGCTTGGCGGGAAAGCGCCCGTGATCGACGGCGGGCGCCACGCTTTCGATCGCGACGCGCGACGCTGCGATCGCATCCATCACGCTCTTGTGTCCGGAGGTTTTGGTGTTCTTCTTGTCGATGGGCGGCGCGAGCAGGACCGGCTTGTCGGCGACGGCGCGCAACAGCCGGCATGCGCCCGGCGCGAGCGTGAAGGCGCCGAGCGGCTGCGGCGCGCCGCGCGCGTCCGTGCCGAGCGGAACGAAGCGCGTGAAGCCGCCGGGCACGCCATCGAGAAAGCGCGCCGGGTCGATGCGCACGGGCGTGCCCAGTTCCGGATTGATCGCGACGAGCACGGCTTCTTCGGCGTCGCGCAGATCGCGCTGTCGCGCAGCAGGATCGCCGCATGCGTATCCGGCCCCGACAGCGAGCGCAGTTCGCCATTGGTCTGCAACGACCATGTGTCGCGCTGGATCGCGTTGGCGTGACGCACGCGTTCGGACAGATCGAAGCGCGCCGCGTCGCGCTGCCGCGCGTAGTCTTCGGCGCTGCCGAGCGTGTGCGACATCGCTTGCGCCACGCCGTATTCGAAGCCCATCGGCATCAACCAGCCGGTGCCCGTTGCGACCGCCGCAAACAGCGCGCGGCGATAGGCGCGCTCGACAATCGCCGAGTCGTGCACGTGTTCGAGATCCGCCGCGAGGCGCGTGCCGTACGGCGCTTCCGGAAACGCAATCGGCGAGCCGATGCGCATCAGCACGGCATGTTCGTCGAGCATCCACGGCGCGCGAAAATCCCACCAGCGTGACGACGAGAATACGGCATCGAAGCCCACGCCTTCGAGCGCGGCGAGGTCCTGGCGCGCGAGTCCGGGCGTGGCGGCGAGAAAGCGCGTGGACGGATGACGCGACGAGCGCACGGCCTGTTCGAGACGGCGCCACGCGAACGGCGGCACGCGGTGCGGCGAGTCGAAACGGAATCCGCCGATGCCCGCATCCGCGAGCGCATCGAGCGCATGCGCCCACCAGTCGATCAGCGGCGCGGCGGTCTGCTCGCTGCTGAAGTTCGCATACGCGACGTTGTCTTCATGACGTGCGTGGCGCGGATCGAGCCGCGCTTCTTCGGGCTCGAACGGATGAAACCAGTCGCGATGCTCGCGAAACAGCTGACCATCGGCGGCCGCGCGGTCGATCACGAGATCGACGAGCAGCGTCAGGCCGTGATGGCTCGCCGTTTCGGCGAGGCGCTGCAGGACTTCGTGCGCGGGCTGATCGGTGCCGAGCGCGGGATGCAGCCGCGCGTGGTCGCTGACGATCTGCGCATGTCCCGCCTGCCCCGGCTGAAACAGCCCGCCGATCAGCACATGATCGAAACCGAGCGCAGCCGCGTGTTCGAATTGCGCGGGCCACGCATCGAGCCGTCCGACGAGGGGGGAATGAACAAAGTAGATCCGCGGCGCGTAGGCGTGAGGAGCTTCCATCGGTCGTTTCCAGATTCGTCCTGCTGTGCGGCGTGGATGCACGTCCGTGCGATCACGACCGCCAATTAGGCTTCAGAGCCGGATGCCGCGCGATGCGTCCTGCGACGGCGCGTACTGCTCAATGTAGTGCATGGATCGACATGCGGCGCGGCAGTTCAACGATTCGATGCGAACCGCGTCCAGACTGTGAGGCGCGACAGGCCGACGGTCCGCGCGATGCGCCCGGACCGGTCAACAGGCCGTCTATCAGCAAGCGTTATGCCAGAAAGCGCGACAGCAAAGGTTTCGTCTTGAACGGCGACATGCGTGCAACTGCTGCGGGTGCAGCCCGGTACGGCACGATGAAACGGATGCGGGGCGCCGTCATACCTGAGTCGTTCATACGAATGGCGGCGCGAGACAGCCGCAAGGCGTGTAATTCGGGCGTGTCGTGCCCCGGCTGTTACACGGGATGTTGCCACAGCCGCGTTTGCACGGCACGCGAGCGTTTGAGGAGCACGCGATGCGTGCTCGATTAACCACTCGATGCACGCTCGATGAGCCTTGCGGCACTACGAGCCGAGCAGCCCCGCCGCCATATTGATGCACAGCCCGAACACGGCGACATTGAAGTAGAACGACAGCACCGATTGCGCGAGCGCTGCGCGGCGCACTTCTGTCGAACGCAGCACGACGTCCGACGTCTGCGAAGCGACGGCGATCGTGAAAGAGAAGTACAGGAAGTCCCAGTAGTTCGGATCGAGCTTGTGATCGGGAAATTTCAGCGCCGTTTCCTGACGGTCGGTCGCGAAGTACAGGCGCGCGTAGTGCAGCGTGAAGATGGTGGGAATCAGAAACCACGCGCCGATCAGCGTGACGGCCGTCACCAGGTAATGCGACAGCCCCGCGCCCGACGACCCCGAGCCTCCTTTCGTCGAAGCCAGTTCCAGCACGATGGCCGCGATGCTTGCCACCGTCGAGAGACAGACGATGAACAGTACGACAGTCGCGTTCTCGTCCTCGCGCTGCGCGATTTCGCGCACGCGGGTGTGGTCGGCGCGCGCCATCTCGATCCACATCAGCGTGAGGTAGGTCCACACGGCGGTATCCCACGAGACGAGTACGCGGATCATCGGGCGCATCGGCGTGCCCGCCAGCAGCAGGCCGATCAGCACGCCGAACGCGAGGCCCGAGACCATGCGCGGGCGATTGCGCAATACCTGTGGGTAGACGTTCATCTGCTCGGGCTCCTGGCAGGGTCATGTGACGGCGTGATGTCGAAATGCGATGCCGAAAGTGGCAGCGATCCTACGTTCTCGCGTGTGCTTTTCATGCGCAATGATTTGTCGAAATGTGTGTCTGGAAGGTATAGTTTTCCCGCAGTTTTGCTCAGTGCCCTTGCATGCGGCTTTCACTGGCGCTCCGTTCTCGCGCGGAGCAGGCCGGACGCACGCAACGGCGGCATCAATTCGACGTCGACGCAGCGACGGCCGCCAGCGCAACGGTGGCGCCGCGGGCCTGTGCCACGGGCCGCTGCCGGATCGGCAAGCAGGCGGGCGCTGCTGGCGCCCGAACACCATAGACCGCAAGAGAGCGGCGCAAGACCAGTGCTGGGGCGGACGCCCGGCGTGCTCGCGGATTCGGCCAATGGTCGGACGGCGGCGCCGGTCGAATACAAACATCATCTGGAGCCCCCATGACGGATGTCGATCGACACGCTGTTGCGCATCGGACCGAGGGCGCGCACGCCGGCATCGGCGCCCGCGAGGCGCAGGGAAGTCCGGACATCGATGCGACGGCGTCCGGCGCGCAAGGCGGCGCTGCACGGCACAGCGGACGTATCGCGCTTATCCGACGTGTCGCGCGCGCGCCGGGGCATCCACTCATGCAGCCCTGTGTGCGCTCGCTGCGCCGCCGCGCGTGGATGCTCGGCGCGTTTGCGTCGGCGGCCGGGCTCGCATTTGCGTCGGCGGCGCGCATCGGCGTGCTGCCCGATGTCGCGCGGATGGCGGGCATTGCTCCGGCGGCCGCCGCAGCCTCGGCCGCTGCTTCAGCCGACAAGCCGCCCGCGGGCGGTGGTTACGACGTCTTCATCGCGCTCTCGGGCAAGCTCACCGGGCACTCCCGCTTCGACCCCGTGCACGGCAGGCGCGCGTACAACGCGCTGTCGAACGCGGACGCCGGATTCGCGCAAAACGTCGCCGCGCTCAATGCGTGGCTCGCGACGCACGGCGGCGTGCCGTCGGACATCGTCACGCAGGCGCTCGAGGCCCAGCAGCCGCAGCTCGCGAAGACCGTGGGCGCGATTGCGCGGGCGTGGTATCTGGGCCTCGTCGGCGAGATGCCGAACGTGCAGGTGATTGCGTTCGAGCGGGCGCTGATGTTCGAGCCCGTCAACGACATCCTGACGGTGCCGTCGTATTGCCGCGACGTGCCGTTTTACTGGACCCGAAAGCCGACCAATGCTTGAGCCGGGCGCAGCCATACGCGCCGGCGCTGGCGACAACGCGCATCCGTGCCGCACGTCGGGCGCGTGGAGCGCGCGCGGCGGTTTGCGTGACGCGCGGCTGCAGATGCGCGCGCAGACGGGGCGCAGCGGAACCGGTCCAGAGCGGGCCCGACGAGTGTGGCCGAAAGCGCGACAAAAAGCGCGACAAGAAAGAGGCAAGCATGAGGCTAGCATGGCAAACGCAACTTCCGCCGACGTCGTCGTAGTCGGCTCCGGCGTCGCGGGCGGTCTCGTCGCGCATCAGATGGCGCTCGCGGGGGCGTCGGTGATCTTGCTCGAAGCGGGGCCGCGCCTGCAGCGCGGGCAGATCGTCGAGAACTTCCGCAACTCGCCCGCCAAACTGGACTTCGCCACGCCCTATCCGTCGACACCCTATGCGCCGCATCCGCAATACACGCCCGCCAACGGCTACCTGATCCAGAAGGGCGAGTACCCGTACAACCCGCAGTATCTGCGGCTCGTCGGCGGCACCACGTGGCATTGGGCGGCCGCGACGTGGCGTCTGCTGCCGTCGGACTTCCAGCTGAAAACGCGTTACGGCGTGGGCCGCGACTGGCCGTATCCGTACGAAACGCTCGAGCCGTGGTACTACGCCGCCGAAGTGCAGCTGGGCGTGTCCGGCCCGGATGCGTCCGTCGATCTGGGCTCGCCGCGCTCGAAGCCGTATCCGATGGCGGCGCTGCCGCTGTCGTACCTGGACCAGCGTTTCTCGAGCGTGCTCAACGCGAACGGCTTCCAGGTCGTGCCCGAGCCCGTCGCGCGCAACAGCCGTGCGTACGACGCGCGCCCCACCTGCTGCGGCAACAACAACTGCATGCCGATCTGTCCCATCGGCGCGATGTACAACGGCATCGTGCATGCCGACAAGGCCGAGCGCGCGGGCGCGAAGCTGATCCCGCAGGCCGTCGTCTATCGCGTCGAGGCGGACGACAAGGGCCTCGTTACGGCCGTGCACTACAAGGACCCGAACGGCAACAGCACGCGCGTGACGGGCAAGCTGTTCGTGCTCGCGGCCAACGGCATCGAAACGCCGAAGCTGATGCTGATGTCGACGTCCGACGCTTTCCCGCGCGGCGTCGGCAACCAGTCGGACCAGGTCGGCCGCAACCTGATGGATCATCCGGGCACGGGCGTGACGTTTCTCGCCAACGAGTCGCTGTGGCCGGGACGCGGGCCGATGGAGATGACGTCGGTGGTGAACTATCGCGATGGCGCATTCCGCTCGGATTACGCCGCGAAGAAGCTGCATGTGTCGAACGGCGTGCCGACGATCGCAATCGCGGCCGCGCTGCTCAAAAGCGGGCTGACGGGCGCGGAACTCGACCGGCAGATACGCGATCGCGCCGCGCGCATGGTCGTCGTCAACAGCTTTCACGAGCATCTGCCCGAGCCGGACAACCGCATCGTGCCTTGCGCCGATCGCAAGGATTCGCTCGGCATTGCGCAACCCGAGATCCACTACTCGATCAATGACTACGTGAAGAAAAGCGCCGCGCACACGCACGAGCTCTACGCGCAGATCGCGGGCCTGTTCGGCGGCACCGAAGTGTCGTTCGACGATGCGTTCGCGCCCAACAACCACATCATGGGCACGACGATCATGGGCAAGGAGCCGGCCGATTCCGTCGTCGATGCCGACTGCCGCACGCACGATCACCCGAACCTGTTCATCGCGGGCAGCGGCGTGATGCCCAGCGCGGCGTCGGTGAACTGCACGCTGACGATCGCGGCGCTGTCGCTGAAGCTCGCCGACAAGCTCAAGCGCGAAATCTGATGGGACACACGGAGAAACAATGAACGAGCCCATGTCCCGCGCGAAGCGCCCGCAGGGTCGCGCCGCCGATCTGAATGCGACGGTTTTTGCGGGCAGCCGGCGCGCGGCGCTCAAGAGCCGCCGCCGCGTCTGGAAAATGGCGACGCTCGCGGCGGCGTTCTCGCTGTTCGCGCTGTATCTGGCGTGGCTGGAAGCGAACGACGAAGCCGCGCCGCATCACACCGACGAATCGCCGCTCGGCCAGGCCGTCGCCCAGGCCAGTGGCCGCGCGAGCGGGGCGGCCGGTCCGGGCCCCGATCTCGTCAGGCGCGGCGAGTATCTGACGCGCGCGGGCAACTGCATTGCGTGCCATACGTCGGACAAGAGGCGTCCGTTCGCGGGCGGCCGCGCGATCGGCACGCCGTTCGGCACGATCTACACGCCGAACATCACGCCCGATCCCGACACGGGCATTGGCCGCTGGACGGACGGGGACTTCGCGCGCGCGATGCACGAGGGCATCGGCAAGGAAGGCGAGCGGCTCTATCCGGCGTTTCCGTACGCGTCGTACACGAAAGTCACCGACCAGGACGTGCGGGCGATCCGCGCGTACCTGAACACCGTGGTGCCCGTGCGCTACACGCCGCCGTCGAACAGTCTGGGTTTCCCCTTCAACCAGCGCTGGCTGATGGTGTTCTGGAACCTGTTCAACTTCGACGAAGGGCGCTTCGTGCCCGACCCGAAGCAGAGCGCGCAATGGAATCGCGGCGCGTATCTGGTCGAAGGGCTCGCGCATTGCGGCGAATGCCATACGCCGCGCAACCTCACCCAGGGCCTGAAGACCACCGAGCGTTTCTCAGGCGCGATCCAGGCCGGCTGGCACGCGTACAACATCACGCCGCACAAGACGAGCGGTATCGGCGGCTGGTCGGATCAGGAGCTTGTCGGCTATCTGGCGACGGGCGTCGCGCCTGGCCGCGCGAACGCCGCGGGACCGATGGCCGAAGTGGTCGAGGACAGCACGCAGTATTTGAGCGGCGAAGACCTGCGCTCTGTGGCGACGTATCTGCGCTCGCTCAAGCCCGTTGACCGCGGCGAAACGCGCTCGCGCGGCGAATGGGGCTCGCCCGCGAGCGACGCACTCGCGCTGCGCGGCACGAAGATCGAAGGCGTGAACGGCGCGCAGCTTTTTCTCGCCAACTGCGCGAGCTGTCATCAGTGGACGGGCGAGGGAGTCGGCGCGAGCGCGCCGGGCGCGTATCCGCCGCTGATGCACAACAGTGTCGCGGGCGCGAGCGACGCCAACAATCTGACGATGGTGATCCTGCACGGCGTGCGCCGCACGACGCAGGACGTCGACGTGCTGATGCCCGCGTTCGATCGCGAACTCACCGACCCGCAGATCGCCGCCGTCGCCAACTACGTGACCACGCGGTTCGGCAATCCGCAATCGACAGTCGACGCCGAGCAGGTCGGCAGGCTGCGCGCGACGGCACAATAGGGTCGGCTTCGCGACGCGTGCGCGCGCAACCGCCGCTACAGGGACGCATGCGCGATGCATCGAAAGACACCGGTTTTGGCGTGCATCCGGCTGACGATCGGCGGGCAAACGCGAGATGCCGCGCATACGCGGGTTGTGCTCGCGCACTATCATGCTGTATGGATTCCACCCTCGTCACCGCCGTCCAACATCATCCCGCCAATCGCGCAGGACGCGATTTCATCGTCGGCGATCTGCACGGCTGCGTCGACGCATTGCGCTTCCTGCTGCGCGAGGTCGAGTTCGATCCGGCGCGCGACCGGCTGTTCTCCGTCGGCGATCTGGTCGATCGCGGCACGCAGTCGGAAGAGGCGCTCGCGCTGCTCGACAAGCCGTGGTTTCATGCCGTGCTCGGCAACCACGAAGACGCGCTATGCGCCGTCGTGGAGGGCCGGCTGAAGAAGCAGTGGTGGTACGGCATCGGCGGGCTGTGGAGCGTGCAGGTGCCGATGGAAAGGCTGCGCGCATATGCGCAGCGTCTGCGCGCGCTGCCGCTCGTGCGCGTGGTCGGCTCGGGCAGCGAGCGCTTCAACGTGCTGCACGCCGAGTTTCTCGGCACCGACGCCGAACTCGACGCCGATCATTTCTCCGACGAAGTGCGCCAGCAACTGCTGTGGGGCCGCAGCCTCGCGATGGGCTCGGGCGATCCCTTGAGCCAGCTCGGCCTGTCGCTCACGTATTGCGGACACACGCCCATGCGCGACGTGCAGCAGATCGGCGCGCAGGTGTTCATCGATACGGGTGCTTTCGGCCTGGGCGGCAAGCTGACGATGGTCGAAGCGCGTACCACCCGGCGCTGGTCCGTGACGAACGACGTCGCGCGCTCGGTCGGGGCGTCGGCGCTCGCGCTGCCCTGAGGCGGGTCAGCCACACCAGACCGCGCCGCGCCATTCGAAGGCCGGCCGTCACCCCACCTGGTTCAGCTCGAACACGATATCGATGGCGCTGCCGTTCCAGTTGTATTCCAGATAGGCTGCGTGATGGCAGTCGCGCAGCAGCGTCGTCCTGAACGCGGCGAGACATTGGCCGCCCGCGTCCCGCACCGACGGATACACGATGCCCGGCGCGCCCGCCTCGCGCGCGGCGCGGCCGAGCGCCTGGCCGGGCGCGTAATCGTTCGGCGACAGCACCGACGCGTCGGCGGGATCGGCGTCGCGCAAATCCACCACGTCGCCCTGTGCGCTCACGGTGTAGAGCCGCATTTGCTGGCGCATCGGCGGTTCCTGCGTGGCGGCAAGGAACAGTGCGGAGTGGTAGCGCGTTTCGGCGATCGCGGTTTCGCGCGCGCGCGCGCAGTAGAACACGCCGTACGTGCCGTCCGAGAACCGGCTGCCTTGCGGATTCAGATGCGTGAGCGCGGCCATGATCGGCCCGTAGCCGGGACCGAAGCGCCGTTCGTCGCGCGGCACGAGATCGAGTTCGCCGACTTCCGTGCGGATGCGGTCATTGGTCATCGCTTCGAGCGCATAGAGCGCTTCGAAGTCTTCCGGGCTGGCGACGCGGTCGAACAGGTTGACGGCGGGAAAGCGGGTGGGAATCACGCGATACGCAGGCGTCCAGGCAAGCGTTACCATGCGCCAGCGGTCTTGCCATTGCAGTTCAGTCACGCCCAGCCGCCTCGCATTGCGTCGAGATACTGGCGCACCGCGACGAGGTCGCTGATATTGCCCGCGAGCATGCGGTCGAGCGCGCGGCGGCCGCCGAACGGCGGCGCGCTGTTGGGCCGCTTGACCCATACGTCGGCGGCGGCAGGCTGCGGCAGCAGGATCTGCAGCGCCTTGTAGATGCCGAGCAGCAGCGACAGACGCTCCAGCGTGTCGCGGTTGAGGCGTGCCGTTTGCGGCGCGTTCTTCCACTTGAAATACGTCGAGCGGCCGGGCGAGCCGAGCAGCGTGATCTGCTCTTCGGCGCTCAAATCCCACGCGCTGGCGATCTTGAAGAACGCGCGCAGGCCCGCGGCGGACATCTCGGCAACGGAAGGTTCGGCGGGCGGTCGTCGCGGATATCGCTCGGCGTTCGTAGCGTGGGCGGCTGAAGACATGATCGGAGTCCTGAGTTGAACCGTTTTTGAATATTAGTCCATCTATGGATTAATGCAAGCGCCGAAGGTATAATCGGCGCCTAAAGTTTTTACACGGAGACGGCGGTGTCGTTCGGATTCAGGGTGTGGGTGGCGATCGGATTGATGTGTGCGTCTCTTGCGGCGCGCGCGGAATACAAGGAAGTGTGGAACCCGCCCGAAGCCGCGCGCGGCGTTCAGCACGGCGGGCATTCGAAGCCGGCGCGGGCGGACCCCACGCATGCCGGGCGTCCCGTGCATCAGGCGGGCAAACGCGCGCCGGCCGTCAAACAGGCGGCAACGTCGAAAGCCAGCAAGCCGCGCAGCGCCGCCGTCAAAACAGCGCATGCGTCTGCTCCACGCGAGACATCCCACACGCCTGCCCAGTCAAAACCCGTCGCCGCGGCGAGCAAACCGCGCGTCGTCGCGCAAAGTCCGGCCGACCCGGTCAATAGCCGCCTGACGCCGCGCGAACTCCCGCCCATGCTCCACTGACGCCGTTCGCGCGCCGTCGCTTATTGGCCGACTGGCCGCTCATTGGGCGCTCAAACCGTTCGTCAACAGCCGCAGCGATTCGACGGAACGTGCGTCGCGCACGCGCGAATGCAGCGTCACGCGCGATTGCGGCAATGGCGGCAGCCCGAGCCGCGCGCCCGAATCGACGAGTCCGCGCGGCGCGACGCGTTTGGCCAGCGGCGATATGGCGAGTCCTGCCGCCGCCGCCGCGCCCACGGCCGCGACGCCGCTGCCGAC
>NZ_JACFYJ010000047.1:0-63598 GCF_037126505.1 Paraburkholderia bengalensis | reverse complement strand
CGGCATTCGCTACGAACTTCGCGGCATGGACAATCTGCCGAACGGTCCCGCCGTGCTACTGTCGAAGCATCAGTCCGCGTGGGAGACGCTTGCGTTTCCCGCGCTGATGCCGCGCCCGTTGTGCTATGTGTTCAAGCGCGAACTGCTGTACGTGCCGTTCTTCGGCTGGGCGCTCGGCCTGCTGAAGATGATTCACATCGACCGCAAGGAAGGCAAGAACGCGTTTGCGTCGGTGACGCGGCAAGGCGCGCGGCGCATGTCCGAAGGCGCGTGGGTCATCATGTTTCCGGAAGGCACGCGCACGCCGACGGGCAAACAGGGCAAGTACAAGACGGGCGGCGCGCGCTTCGCGGTCGCGACGGGCGCCGTTGTCGTCCCCATCGCGCACAATGCAGGACGTGTGTGGCCACGCAACTCGTTCATGAAATATCCGGGTATAGTCACAGTGTCGATCGGCAAGCCAATCGACACCACCGGGCTCACGCCCGACGAAGTGAACACGCGCGTCGAAACGTGGATCGAAGCCGAGATGCGTCGCATCGATCCAGCCGCTTATGGCGTCGAGCAGGCCACGCCCGCCGCCGCCCGTATCTGACGCGCCACGTTGTCACGCGCAACTTTGCGCGTTGCGGCGTATCAGCGCGAAGTGAGTCCGATGCAGAAGTCTTCCAAGCCGCAGCCTGCTGCGGCGCTCGATAGCCGGCAACTCGATCTGCCGCTCTTCGACGAGCCGGGCAAGTCCGGCGCGCCGCCGCAGCCCAAGCCCGCGGCTCCTCTTGCTCCCGATGGTTCCAAACTGCGCAGCGTCACGCTCGGCGCGCGCACGCTGTATTACGCGCTCAGACGCTCGTCGCGTCGCTCGATCGGGTTCGCCATCGACAGCACGGGCCTGACGATCACCGCCCCGCGCTGGGTGACGCTCGCCGATATCGAAACCGCGATCGCCGAAAAGCAGCGCTGGATTTTCACGAAACTCACCGAATGGCAAACGCGCACGGAGCAGCGCGTGATGCCGCGCGTCGACTGGAAAGATGGCGCCGAGCTGCCTTATCTCGGACAAACCGTGCGCGTGACGCTCGCGGCCGCCAATGGGCTGCTGACGTACGACGCCGCGCAGAACATGCTCGCGCTGCCGCTGCCCGCACATGCCGATCCGCAGCAGATCAAGGATCGCGTGCAAGGCTGGCTGCAAAGCGAAGCGAAGCGGATTTTCGGCGAGCGTCTCGCCGTGTATGCGCAGAGGCTCGGGGTGACGTATCGCGCGTATGCGCTGTCGTCGGCGGCGACGCGCTGGGGCAGTTGTTCGAGCGATGGAAAAATCCGCCTGAACTGGCGGCTGATCCACTTCCCGCTGTCGATCATCGACTATGTGGTCGCGCATGAACTCGCGCATCTGCGCGAGATGAACCATAGTCCGCGTTTCTGGCAGACGGTCGAGTCGATATTTCCTGAATTTCGCGAGGCGCGACAGACGCTCAAGCATCATCCGCCCGAGTTGCTGCCGACGCTCTAAAGCGGCTTCGCGATGCAAAAAGCGCCGGACCTTTCGTCCGGCGCTTTCGTTTTTACATCACGACTTCTTCTGGATGAACTCGATCTTGTAGCCGTCCGGATCGGTGACGAACGCGATCACCGTCGAGCCGTGCTTCATCGGGCCGGCTTCGCGCACCACCGTGCCGCCCTGCTCCTTGATCTTCGCGCACGCCGCATAAGCGTCATCGACTTCGACCGCGAGGTGGCCGAACGCATTGCCCATGTCGTACGACTCGGTGTCCCAGTTGTGGGTCAGCTCAATCACCGTGCCGTCTTTCTCGTCTTCGTAACCGACGAACGCCAGCGTGAACTTTCCTTCCGGATAGTCATTGCGGCGCAGCACTTTCATGCCGAGCAGCTCTGTGTAGAACTTGATCGAGCGGTCGAGATTGCCGACTCGAAGCATGGTGTGGAGAAGGCGCATCGTGTACTCCCTTGTTGCTTGATGATAGCGAGGACGTAAATGTACCGAAAAAGCCGCGCGAGCGCTGAGCGTGCGCGTGGCGGCGTGCCGTTCGTGCAGCCGCCGTGTGCTCAGAACCGATGCCGCAGCCCCGTCATCAGGCCGATCTGCGAACCCTTTTGCGCGAGGCCGACACCGTTGACACCCTGCAATTGTGCGCCGATCAGATCGCCGCGATACAGCGAATAGTCGCCTTCGACATAGACGTCGGTGCGCTTTGACAGGCTGTAATCCGCGACGAGCTGATACTGCCACGCCGAACCGTCCTGCGCAGGCGTCTTGCCGTCCTGCAAGGTCCGCCACACATTCGCGGCGAAATGCCAGAAGGGGCCTATCTGTTGCGTGATGCCGCCCAGTATCATGCGCCGCCGTGAAAAATCCGTGTACTTGAGGGCCGCGAGCACCGGCGCCGTGAACGGTCCGTTCGCAAAGTTCGAGAAGCCCGGATCGTTCTGATTGACGATATAGCCAAGCGCGAAACGCGTCTTTTGCCACGTGTACGACGCGCCGAACGTCCATGCCTTCGCCGCGCTGCCGTTAACGGAATCGCGCGACTCCTCGTACGCGCCGCCCGCATTGATGGGTCCGCCGCCTGGCGCATAGGCCACGGCGACGCCGTACTGCGAGCCATACGACGTATGTCCCGCGACGCCGCCGAACGCATATCCCACCGACAGCATCACGTCATGCGCATGCGCCTGATACTGCACCTGATTGCTGGTCCAGATGCCGCCCGACATCGTCACCTCGGGCTGGAAGCTGAAGTCGTATGGAATCCACGGGTTGCTGCCGTAGCCGCCAATCGTGATGCCTTCGATCAGCACGTTCGGCATCCGTCCGAAAATCAGCTTGCCATACGACGACGATTGCACGCCGATCTGCGCTTCGTTGAAAAACGGCAGCGTCGGGTCGCTCTGCCCGCTGTTGATGTAGATCCGGTTTTCCAGCTTGAAGAAGGTAGACCAGCCGCCGCCCAGATTTTCGACACCGCGCAATCCCCAGCGGCTTTCGGACATGCCGCCGTTGCCGAGGCCCACGCTCGAATCGCCGTTCTTGTTCACATGCGTCATATAGCGAATGCTTTCGTCGGCGATGCCGTACAACGTGACGCTCGATTGCGCGTGCACTGTCGCGTTCGCCAACGTGTGCGCAAGCGCCGCATACGCGCAGACCTTAAGCCCGTTGCTCACCTTCGTCATACCGTCTCCCTGATCAATCCTGCATCGATGCGCGCGGCGGCCCGCACGAAAGATCGGCAAGCGCGAGGCAAGCGTAAGATTAATCTGTATGAAGGAAGGAAAAGATAAAAAGAAAGCCCGCGTGTTGCGGGCTGTCTACAACGATTCATGCGAACGCAACGGTACACGTTGCGATTTTCTGGTCGTTTATCTCACTCGCGCGATGCGGCTGTGACAGCCTGAGCGACGGCGACATATTCGCTGACGGGCACATCTTCGGCGCGTCGTTGCAGATCGAAGCCGAGCCCGTCGAAATCGACGCTATCGCGAAACGACGACAACGTATTTCGCAGCATCTTCCGGCGCTGCGAGAACGCGGCCGTCACGACTTCACCGAGCGTCGCTTCATTGACGGCGGGCAGTTCGTGGGGCGCGTACGGAATCATCCGCACGATGGCGGAATCGACTTTCGGCGGTGGCTGGAACGATTCCGGCGGCACGTCGAGCAGCTTGTCGATCACGTAGCGGTACTGCAACATCACCGACAGTCGGCTGAACGCCTTGCTGCCGGGCTCTGCGACCATCCGCTCGACCACTTCGTTCTGCAGCATGAAATGCTGATCGATCACACGATCGGCGAAGCTCGCGAGGTGAAACAGCAGCGGGCTCGAAATGTTGTACGGCAGATTGCCGACGATGCGCAGCGTCGGCTTGTCGCCGTGCGCCGCCAGCGAGCCGAAGTCGAAGGCGAGCGCGTCGCCTTCGTGCAGTTCGAGCAGATCGCCAAACTTCTTCTTCAGACGGCCGATCAGATCGCGGTCCAGTTCGACGGCGTGAAGCGGCGCCTCGGGCGTCGCGAGCCGCCCTATCAGCGGCTCCGTGAGCGCGCCGAGTCCCGGCCCGATTTCGACCATGCGCTCGCCGCGTTGCGGACGGATCACGTCGACAATCGAATCGATAATGCCCAGGTCGACCAGAAAATTCTGTCCGAAGCGCTTGCGCGCGAAGTGGCCCTGGTGCTGTCTGCTTGAACTGTTGGACATCGAAAAAAGCTACAAAAAGATCAGGTGGCGCGGCGGTTGCGCGCCATCGAAACGGCCGTGTCGATCGCGGCGATCAGGCTGCCCGCGTCGGCGCGGCCCGTGCCGGCGAGATCGAGCGCCGTGCCGTGATCGACGGACGTGCGGATGATCGGCAAGCCCAACGTCACGTTGATGCCTTCGCCGAACGTGGCGTACTTCAGAACGGGCAAGCCCTGATCGTGGAACATGGCCAGCACGCAATCGGCTTCGTTCAGGTATCGCGGCTGAAACAGCGTGTCGGCGGGATACGGGCCGCGCGCGTCGATGCCCTGCCCGTTGACGAGCGCGAGAGCAGGCGAGATCACATCGATTTCCTCGCGGCCCAGATAGCCGTTTTCGCCCGCATGCGGGTTCAGGCCGGTGACGAGAATGCGCGGCGCGGGCAGCCCGAAATGATGGCGCAGGTCGTGATCGATGATGCGCAGCGTGTCGACCAGACCGTCGACCGTCAATGCCGCCGACACATCCTTCAGCGGCAGATGCGTGGTCGCGAGCGCGACGCGCAACGGCCTTGCGCCCGTGCCGGCCAGCATCATGACGACGCGCGGCGTATGCGTGCGCTCCGCCAGATATTCGGTGTGGCCGGTGAACGGAACGCCGGCATCGTTGATCGTGCTCTTTTGCAGCGGCGCCGTGACGACGGCGTCGAACGTGCCGGCGAGCGCGCCGTCGATGGCGGCATCGAGCAGGCCGAGCACGTAGGGACCGTTCTTCGCGTCGAGCTTGCCGGCTTGCGCGGGCGCCGCGAGAGCGTGATGCTGCGTGGCGATGTGGCGGCCCTGCTGCGCCGCCCAGTCAATGCCGACGGCCTGCGCGCGGGCGGCCATCAGATCGCTGTCGCCGAGCACCGTGAAATGCGCATCGGGCCAGTGCGCGCCCGCTGCCGCGAGCGCCTGCGCCGTCAGTTCAGGACCGACGCCAGCCGGCTCGCCCGTGGTGATCGCGACGTTCAGCGGTGCGTTCGAGGGCTGGGCAGCGGTCATGAAGATTCCAGAAGTTATTGCGTGGAGGCGTCCGGCGAGGTGCCTGTGAGCGGGCCGACCTTGTAGTCGACATACGCGGTGTCGCGCAGTTCACGCAACCAGTCGGCATACGCCTGTTCCGCCTTGCGCTGGCCGATCGCCTGGCGCGCCAGGTCCATCTGCTGCGACACCGAGCCTTCGGCTTCGCGCCGGCCGAGCACCTGGATCAAATGGTAGCCGTATTCGCTTCGCACCGGCTGGCTGATCTGGTTGTCCTGCAGCGCGTTCATCGCGCGCTCGAATTCAGGCACCGTTTCGCCCGGGCTGATCCAGCCGAGATCGCCGCCCTGCGACGCCGAGCCGTCCTGCGAATAGGTGCGCGCGAACTTGTCGAAGTCGCCTTGGCCCGTTTCGATGTCGCGGCGGATTTCCAGCAGCTTCTGACGCGCCTGCGGCTCCGACATGCCGTCGCCGACGCGCAGCAGGATGTGGCGCACGTGCGTCTGCACGAGCTTCGTCGAGTCGGCGGAAGCCGCACCCTGGCCCGAGCGGCGGTCGACGAGACGCACGATTTCAAAGCCGTCGCTGGTGCGGATCACGCTCGGATTGACCTGCCCCGGACGCAGCGTCGAGGCGGCCGTCACGAACTCGGCGGGAAGCTTCGTCGGGCTCTGGAAGCCCATGTCGCCGCCCTTCGATGCATCTGGCGCCTGCGAGTTCGCCTTCGCGAGTTTCTCGAAATTGCCGCCGTTCATCGCTTCCTGCAGCAGCGAATTCGCCTTCGCCTGCGCTGCCTCGATGTCCGTCTGCGACGCGTTGAGCGGCGCCTTCAGGAAGATGTGCTCGATACGCAGATCGCTCGTGAGGCCGGCCGTCGGTCCGCGCTGGCTGGCGATGTAGTTCGCGACTTCCGCGTCCGACACTGTGACCTTGCTGTCCACTTCCTTCTCGCGCAGACGCGACAGGATCAGCTCCGTCTTCGCGTCGCCCGTGAAAGTCGACCAGGGCACGCCTTGCGCCTCGATGCGCGCGCGGTACATGTCGAGCGGCATGTTGTTGGCTTGCGCGAGACGCTCAAGCGTGCGCTGCACGGTCGCGTCGTCGACGCTGATGCCGTCCTCGCGCGCCTTTTGCAGCTGGATGCGCTCCAGCACCATCTGGTTGAGCACCTGCTGGCGCAGCTGGTCTTCCGGCGGGATCGGCGCGTGCTGCTGATTCAGCCGCTTTGTGATCAGGTTGACGCGCATATCCAGCTCGCGCTGCGTGATGACGCCGTTATTGACGACAGCCGCGATCGTATCGACCGTTTGGGCACTGGTGTTACCGTTCAGCGCCTGCGCGTGCACGGGCGCCGCCAACAGAATGGAAGCGGCCGCAGCGAGGCCGGTCGCGAACGTTGCCAGGCGAAGCTTTTTCATGATTGCCACAGATACTCCAATAATGTCGGGCACGCTCGGCCCGTCTTATCTGTTGCGAACGACGTGGTAGCGACCGGTCATTCGTAATTGTTGAACTGCGATTCGGGCGGCGGCGGCGGCGGAAGCGGCGTGTAGCCCGCCACACTGGCGCGGAACGCCGACATCAGTCCGTTGTCGACGCTCGACAGTCCCTTGAAAGTCAGCTGCGCGAGCACGCGCGTGCCGGAGGTCTGGCTGCCCGTCGTGTTCACCCCGTTGGCATAGCGCTGGAAGCCGACGCCGAGCGTCCAGCAATCCGCGTCGTACTGCAAGCCGAGCAGGGCGTCGACGGCGCGATGGCCCTTCAGGTCGTAGTTGATGCGCCCAACGCCGTAGACGCGATGCATCAGCGGCCATTGCCCGGAGATCAGCAACTGGTTGATCGGCTGGTCGTCGAGTGTCGTGTTGGCGCGCGTGTAGCGGTAGCCGACGTTGATGACCTTGCCCGCTTCCGGGCTGTAGCCGAAGCCGACGCTGGTTTTGACCAGCTGGTTGTTGTCCGCATTATATTGGAACGCTGTTTCCGACGCGAAACCGGCCCCGAGCTTCAACGACGCGCCCAGAATCAGGTCCGAGTGCGTAGCCTGTTCCGACGACTGCGGCGTCTGGTCCAGCGTGACGCGCTGGTCGCGGAAATAGTACTGCTGCGCGATCACGAAGCGCGCGCGCTCGTCGCCCGTCGACGGGTTCAGGAAGCGTGTGGTGAGCGCGGCCGTCAGACGGTTCGCATCGGCGATGCGGTCGTTACCGACGAACGTGTTCGGCGTGAAGATTTCGGCAAGACCGAAGTCCGATTCGGCCGTATCGAACAGCGGCGCGAAGCTCTGGTTGTGATACGGCGTGTAGACGTAGTACAGACGCGGCTCCAGCGTCTGGATATAGTCCTGGCCGAACACGCGCACGGAGCGGTCGAAGATCAGTCCCGTATCGAACGAGAAGGTCGGAATCGACTCGGTGAAATTCTTCGGCTGGTTCGCCGGCGCGCCCGTGCCGATGTTGCTCAGGTCGTACGACGCGAAGTGCCACTGCACCTTCGGCGTGACGAAGTAGCCCGGCCCGACCACCGAATACGCGATGTACGGATTGAAGACGACGCGATCGCCTTCCGTCGAATCGCCCGTCGTGATGCGAAAGCGCGAGTAGTCGGCTTCCGCGCCGAAGTCGAAGCCGCCCACGTTGTACTTCGCGTACTTCACGTTCAACTGCGGCTCGCGTCCGTACGGCGCGGTGGACGGCGACAGCGTCTGCCAATGCTGCTCGCGCGCGAGCACGGACCACGGACCGTTGTTGTACGTGAGACCGGCTTCCTGCTGGTAGAGCAGTTGCGTCCCGTTCAGGAACTGGTTCGTCGACGACGACAGGTCTTCCGGATAGGTGTTGTCCGAGACCTTGTTGTAGTAGATATACCCGCCGAAACCCGAGCCGAAGTTCTGGCTATGCTGGATGTACAGCGCATAGCGGTTCGTATGCGTGATCTTGTCGTCGGGCAGGAATTCGCCCGTGATCGAGCCGCTGTACGTGGGCGACAGATAACGGAAGTTGCCTTGCCACTGCACGCCGCGCTTGGACAGAATGCGCGGCGTCACGGTCAGATCGCGATTGGGCGCGATGTTGAAATAGTACGGCAGCGACAGCTCGAAACCGTTGGTCGAACTGAGCGACGCGGTAGGCGGCAACAGGCCGCTGCGCCGCGCGCCCGACAGCGGAAACGACAGCCACGGGCTCGCGAACACGGGCACGCCCTGGAAGAACAGCACGCCGTTGTGCGCGACGCCGTCGTCGGCGCCCGTGTCGAAATCGAACTCGCTGCCCTTGATGTACCACGCGGGGTCTTCCGCGCACTGGCACGCCGTGTACGTGCCGCTCGTGAACACGGAGCGCTCGTTGTCGAGTATGTCGACACGCGACGCGCTGCCCGAGCCGCCCGTCGCGTTGAAGTGATACTTCGGCGCGCTCATGTAGCCTTCGCTCGACTCGACCTTCAGATGCGCTTCGGGCCCCGTGAACACACTGCCGTTGCCCGACAGATGGACATTGCCGTACGCATCGGCCATGTCCGTATCCTGATCGTAATGGAGCGCGTCGGCCTTGAGCGCCGAGTAGCCGCGACGGACTTCGGCGGAGCCTTTGGCGGCCATGTCCTGGTCGGCCGTGCCCGTGGTGGAGTCGCCGAGCACGAAGGTGGCGGGACTCTGGCCGTTGGGCGCCGAATGTTCTTCGAGTTGCGGGGCGAGCCGCAGGCCCCATGGCGCGTCGATGGGCTGCGCCTGCGCCGCCTCCCCCGCCAGCTGCGCATGCGAAAGCGCGGGCAGCAGACCCGGCACGGCGACCAGCGCCGCGGCGAGCCGCCTTCGGCGCGGCAGGCCGTCAGACGAGGGAGTGGTCGGGAAAAGCTTTTTAGGCGGCATGTATCGGTTGGCTGTCGGCCCTGCTGTCAGTTCATCCGCCCGTTTATCAGTCACGAGTTGCCGCCTGTGCAATCGGGCATCGAATGCACAACTTTTGACGATTCATGCAGCGGTAAGGCGGGCGATTCAGCGAGATGCGCGAGAACTGACGCGAGTCGCGTCAAAAAAGTCGTGGGGTATTATATGGCAAGACGTTGCCCACCCCGATTTTGTCACCCGCAATTCATGACGCTTTCCCCCGCTTCTTCCCTTACAGCCGCTTCATCGACGGCGGACGCCCGCCTCGATCTGCTCAGCGCCTGGCTGCGCACTCACGCGAACCGCTATGGCCTCGATCTGGCCACGCTCCAGCCCGCTTCCGCCGATGCGAGTTTCCGCCGCTATTTCCGTCTCGCGGGCCGTTCCGCGGCGCCTGGCGCGGGCGGCGCGGATAACGCCGCGACGCTCATCGCCGTCGACGCCCCGCCGCCCGAAAAATGCCGCGAGTTCGTGCAGGTGGCGGGCTTGCTGGCCGACGCGGGCGTGCACGTGCCGCGCGTGCTCGAAGTCGATCTGAACGCGGGCTTCATGCTCGTCACCGATCTCGGCACGCAGTCGTATCTGTCGGCACTGAAGGACGGCAGCGCCGCCGACGCGAAGCGGCTGATGCGCGACGCCCTCGACGCGCTGATCCGCTGGCAGCTCGCGTCGCGCGAAGACGTGCTCCCGCCCTTCGACGAAGCCTTCCTGCGTCGCGAAATGGAACTGATGCCCGAATGGTTCATTGGCCGGCATCTGGGACGCGAGGTCGACGAGACGACGCGCGGCGTGCTGGACCGCACGTTTGCGCTGCTGATCGCGAGTGCGCGCGCGCAGCCGCAGGTGTTCATGCTGCGCGATTTCATGCCGCGCAATCTGATGATCGAGAGCCCGAATCCGGGCGTGCTCGACTTTCAGGACGCCGTCTACGGCCCGATCACGTACGACGTGGCATCGCTGTTGCGCGACGCGTTCATCAGCTGGGACGAAGAGTTCGAGCTGGACTGCTTCGCGTACTACTGGGAACGCGCGAAAAAGGCGGGCCTGCCCGTCGATGCCGATTTCGGCGAGTACTATCGCCAGCTCGAATGGATGGGCCTGCAGCGGCACATCAAGGTGCTCGGCCTGTTCTGCCGGATCAACTATCGCGACAGCAAGCCGCATTACATGGCGGACCTGCCGCGATTCTTCGGCTATGCGCGCAAGGTCGCCGAACGCTACCGCCCGCTCGCGCCGTTCGCGAAACTGCTCGATGACCTCGAAGGCCGTGCCGTCGATGTCGGCTACACGTTCTGACGGGTGACGAACTTGAACAAAGCGATGATTTTCGCCGCGGGCCGCGGTGACCGGATGCGCCCGCTGACGGACACGTGTCCGAAGCCGCTGTTGAAGGTGGCGGGCAAGGCGCTGATCGAATGGCAGATCGAGCGGCTCGCGCACGCGGGCTTCGCGACCATCGTCATCAATCACGCGTGGCTTGGCGCGCGGATCGAAGAGGCGCTCGGCGATGGTTCGCGCTATGGCGTCGAACTGCGTTATTCGGCCGAGCACGAAGCGCTGGAAACGGCAGGCGGCATTGCGCACGCGCTGCCGCTGCTCGAAGACGCGGGCAGGCCGGAGGTGTTCGCGGCCGTCGCGGGCGACGTGTACGCGGATTTCGACTATTCGGCGCTGCGCGCGCCTGCCGCGCGCCTCGCTCAAGCCGATCAGCCGGGAATGCATCTCGTGATGGTGCCCAATCCGCCGTTTCATCCGAACGGCGATTTCGTGCTCTCGGGCGACGGCCTGCTCGCGCTCGACGGCGCGCCGCGTCATACGTTCGGCAGCATCGGGCTGTATGACACGCGGATGTTTCGCGATCTCGCGCCGGGCACGCGGCGGGCGCTCACGCCTTACTATCGCGAGGCGATTGCGGCCAAACGCGCGACGGGCGAGCTGTACGAAGGCCTTTGGGAAAATGTCGGGACGCCCGCGCAGCTCGAGGCGCTCGACCGGTTGCTGACGGCGAGGCGCGCTTAAATCAAGCGCTTAGGCCATGCGCCTGGCCGCGCGCTCAGGTCCATTAACGCACGGCGCCGTCGCCGTGCTCTTCGACGGCGGCTTCCTCGGCATGCGCGGCACGCTCCTGCTGCAACGCCCACATCTGCGCGAACAAGCCGCCCGCCTGAATCAGTTCGGCAAACGTGCCGCGCTCGACGATGCGCCCCTTGTCCATCACGATGATCTGCTGTGCATGCACGACCGTTGACAGCCGATGGGCGATGATCAACGTCGTCCGTTCGCGCGCAATCTGATCGAGTTCATGCTGGATCGCCCGCTCGGAACGCGAGTCGAGCGCCGACGTCGCTTCGTCGAATAGCAGAATGGGCGGATTCTTCAGCACCGTCCGCGCGATCGCGACTCGCTGCTTTTCCCCGCCCGACAGCTTCAGCCCGCGCTCGCCGACGGGCGTGTCGTAACCCATCGGCAGGCTTTCGATGAACTCGTGAATGTGCGCCGCACGCGCCGCCGCGATCACTTCGTCGCGCGTGGCCGACGGACGGCCATAGGCGATGTTGTAGTAGATCGTGTCGTTGAAGAGCACGGTGTCCTGCGGCACGATGCCGATCGACGCGCGCAGCGAATCTTGCGTGACGTCGCGAATATCCTGCCCGTCGATGCGGATCGCGCCGCCCGTCGCGCGCTCGAGATCGTAGAAGCGGAACAGCAGCCGCGCGAGCGTCGACTTGCCCGAACCGCTATGACCGACGACGGCCGTCGTCGTCCCTGCGGCAATCGTGAAGCTGACGTCATGCAGAATCGGCCGCGAGGCTTCGTACGCGAAGTTCACATGCTCGAAGCCGACCTGCGCGCCGTGCACCGCGAGCGGCTTCGCATCGGGCGAATCGGGCACTTCGCGCGGCGCGCCGAGCAGCGTGAACATGCGATCCATATCCGTGAGACTCTGCTTTAGTTCGCGATACACGACGCCCAGAAAATTCAGCGGAATATAAAGCTGAAGCATGAAGGTGTTGATCAGCACCAGATCGCCGAGCGTCAGGCGCCCCGCCATCACGCCCTGCGTCGCGCGCCACAGAATGAACACGAGCCCCGTGCCGATGATCGCCTGCTGCCCGAAGTTCAGCGCCGACAGCGAGTTCTGCGACTTGATCGCCGCCGCGCGATAACGCTTCAGGTTGTCGTCGTAGCGCGTGGCTTCCCACTCTTCGTTGTTGAAGTACTTGACCGTCTCGTAGTTCAGCAGCGAGTCGATCGCGCGCGAGTTTGCCTTCGAGTCGAGTTCGTTCATCGTGCGGCGAAAATGCGTGCGCCATTCCGTCACTTTCACGGTGAACGTGATGTACGCAGCCAGCGCGACGAACGTGACGATTGCGTAATACGCCTCGTACTTCACGACGAAAAAGCCGAGCACGAGTCCGACTTCGACGAGCGTCGGCAGGATGCTGTACAGCGAGTACGAAATGAGTTGCGTGATGCCGCGCGTGCCGCGTTCGATATCGCGCGACATGCCGCCCGTCTGCCGCTCCAGATGAAAACGCAGCGACAGCGAATGCAGATGGCGGAACACCTTCAGCGCGAGCTGGCGCACCGCGCTTTCCGTTACCTTCGCAAAGAGTATTTCGCGCAGCTCGGTGAAGAGCGACGTAGACAGCCGCACAGCGGCATACGCGACCACCAGCAGCCCCACGCCGCCGAGCAGCACGATGGCGGGTGCCTGCTCCGCGCGGCCGAGCGCCGTCAGATGCTGGACGGACGCGAGGCTGTCGACGATCCGTTTCATCACGATGGGCACGCCCAAATTGGCGATCTTCGCGCCGATCAGGCAACTGAGCGCGAACACGACGCGCCACTTGTAGGTCGCGAGATAAGGCAGCAGTGAAACGATCGTCTGCCAGTCGTTGCGCGGCTGGTTCGAGATCGGCGACAGTTCGGTCGAAGCGGAAGGGCGGCGCATGATTGTAGGGTGGGAAAACCTGCACGCTTGACGCGTGACTCGTACGGATTGTGACGGGTGGCAGCCAGAATGAGAACGGCTTCAGACGTTCTCAAGCCGCACCGAACGCGGCGCGCCGGCAATAAGTGCGAGCGTGCGCTTTCCCGTACAATTCCTGATCTGCCAAATATTGTCGCAGAAGCCGGCTGGCGCTGCTTTCGCCGCGCTGACTGTCGGAGTCTTTCCGGTCGTGCCGCTTTCTTGAGAGCCGCGATGGTCGGCTCAACTGATTCTCATGGATGCCCCGATGACCCAGACTCTCCACCTCCCACAAAAGCCTTGCGCGCTGCGAGTCGTCCCGCAACCTTCCGATGCGAACATGCACGGCGACGTGTTCGGCGGCTGGATCATGGCGCAGGTCGATATCGCCGGCTCGATTCCGGCGAGTCGCCGCGCGAACGGCCGCGTCGCGACGATCGCGGTCAATTCGTTCGTGTTCAAGCAGCCGGTGTTCGTCGGCGATCTGCTGAGCTTTTATGCCGATATAGTGAAAACGGGCAACACGTCGGTGACGGTCGCCGTCGAGGTCTACGCGCAGCGCATGAGCCTCGCGGAAGAAACGGTGAAGGTGACGGAGGCGACCCTCACCTATGTCGCGACGGACAGCGATCGCCGCCCGCGCGCGTTGCCGGAACTCGAATGAACGTATCGTGAATGACGACGCGCTGGCACGGGGCGCGTCGTCGTCAGCATCTCAGGCGTCGGCCGCCACTGCGTTCTCCGCCGCGTTTTCCACATTCCGCTGCAGCATGCCGGGAATCGCATCGTGCGGCATCGGCTTCGCGAAGAAGTAACCCTGCATCTCGTCGCACGCACGCTCCTTCAGGAAGTCCAGCTGCGTCGACGTCTCCACGCCTTCCGCGATCACCTGCAGATTCAACGAGTGCGCGAGCGCGATGATCGCCGACGTGATCGTCTCGTCGTCCGACGATTCGCCGATATCCGACACGAACGACCTGTCGATCTTCAGCCGGTCCACCGGGAAGCGCTTCAGGTAACTGAGGCTCGAATAGCCTGTGCCGAAGTCGTCGATGGCCAGACCGATGCCGAGCGCGTGCAGCTCGTTGAGCATCGACACGGCCTCTTCCGCGTTGCGCATGATAGTGCTCTCGGTCAGTTCGAGTTCGAGGTATTGCGGATCGAGCCCCGTCTCTTCGAGCACCTGCATCACGAGCTTGGCGATGTCGCGCTGCTGGAACTGCCGCGCCGACAGGTTCACCGATACGCGCGCAGGCGGCAGCCCTTCGTCCTGCCACGCCTTGTTCTGGCGGCACGCTTCGCGCAGCACCCATTCCGACAACGGCCCGATCAGCCCGCTTTCCTCGGCGACGGGAATGAACTGCGACGGCGGAATCAGCCCGACTTCGGGGTCGCGCCAGCGCACGAGCGCTTCCATGCCGACCACCTGGCCCGTTTCGATATCGACCTGCGGCTGGTAGTGCAGCAGGAACTCGTTGTCGCGCAGCGCGCGGCGCAGGCGCCGCTCCAGGTTCAGGCGCGCGCCCGCCGATACGTTCATCTCCGGCTGATAGAACTGGAACGTGTTGCGGCCCATGTCCTTCGCGCGATACATCGCGAGATCGGCCTTCTTCATCAGCGTTTCGGCATCGTCGCCGTCCTGCGGAAAGAGGCTCGCGCCCATGCTGCAGCCCACGTACAACTCGGTGCCGTCAAGCCACACGGGTTCCGAAATCGACGCGCGCACGCGCTCCATCCACGCGATCAGCGACTGCTCGTCGACGGTATCCGTCATCACGATCACGAACTCGTCGCCGCCGTGACGCGCCACCGTATCGCTCGCGCGCGCACAACGCGACAGCCGGTCCGCGACCACCGACAGCAGCCGGTCGCCGACGCTGTGCCCGAGGCTGTCGTTGACGTTCTTGAAGCCGTCGAGATCGATGAACACGACGGCGACGCCCTTGTGATTGCGCTGCGAAATCATCAGCGCGTGCTGCAGCCGGTCGCGCAGCAGATTGCGGTTGGGCAGGCGCGTGAGGCTGTCGTAGTTCGCCTGATATTCGAGCTGTTCCTGATAGCGGATCAGCGCCGTCACGTCGTTGATGACGGCGATGTGATGCGTGGTCTGACCGTCGGCGTCGGGCACGGGCGCGATATACAGCTGGTTCCAGAACAGCGCGCCGTCCTTGCGATAGTTGCGCAGCACCGCGCTCACTTCGCGGTTCGCGGCGAGCGCCTGACGGATCGCCGCGATGCCTTCCTGATCGCGGTCGTCGCGCTGCAACAGGCGGCAGTCCTGGCCGATCACTTCCTGCGGATCGTAGCCCGTGATGCGCTTGAACGCCGGATTCACGTACTCGATCAGATTGCCGTCCTTCGACGGCCCCGTAATCAGGATCGCGTTGACGCTCGCGTCGAGCGCGCGGCTTTGCAGACGCAGCGCGAGATCGGCGCGCTTGCGCTCGGTGATGTCAGTGTACGAGCCGAGCACGCCGATCACGCGGCCGTCGCCGTCGGTGAACGGCAGCTTGCTCGTCACCGTCGTGCGATGGACGCCGTCGATCACCATATCCACTTCGAAGTTCATCTTCGGCACACCCGAGTGCATCACCTCGCGATCGTGCCGATGCAGTTCTTCGGCGAACGCGCGCCACGGCATGTCCTCGTCGCGTTTGCCGATCACCTGCTCCGGGTAAGCCAGGCCCGCATCGCGCGCGAAGGCCATGTTGCAGCCGAGATAACGCAGCTCCTTGTCCTTCCAGAAAATGCGCTGCGGGATATTGTCGATCACCGTTTCGAGCATCTGGTTCGAACGCTGCGCTTCGGCTTCGGCGTTGATCTGCTCGGTGACGTCGTCGGCGAGCACGAAGAGCGCCGGACGGCCCATGAACGTCATCGCGTGATAGGAGATGTCGGCGCTGATCTGCGTGCCGTCCTTGCGCTTGTGATGCCAGATGCCCGCCATCGTGCGCGGACCGCCCGGCGTCGCGTCGCTGCGGAGCAGGTGCGTTTCGAGACGCCCGACTTCAGCGTGCGGACGAATCGCACGCACCGTCATCGCCAGAAACTCGCTCTCGGAGTAGCCGTATTGCTGGATCGCGGCCGCGTTGACGGCCATGAAGCGCAGCGTTTCGCGGTCGAAGATGTACATCGGCACGGGATGCTGCTCGAACAGCCCGCGAAAGCGCTCGTCGTTACGATGCAGCGCCCGCGCGATGCGCAGCTTCTCGCGCGCAACGTTTTCGCGCGCGCCGAACGTGTAAATCAGCAGCGCGCTGCCCGTGAGCATCGTCACGATCAGGAACAGCATCGCGTACTGCGAATCGCGCGTCGACCGTTCGAGCATGGCCTTCAGCGCGAGGTCTTCCTGTTCGCGCAGCTTTTCGGTGCGCGCTTCGAGCCGGTCGACTTCCATGCCCAGACGCGTGTAGGTCTGGGCTGCCCAGACGCGCGAGCCGTCCTGCTCGGGCGCCGTGGTTCTCGCGAGCGCCGTGGCGATGTCCTGCTGGAGCCGGTCGCCGTCGGACGTGATCTGCGCCAGCGAGGCGCCGATCTGCGGCTGGCTGCGAGCTGCTCGCGCAGCGCCTTTTCGAGCTTCGCCAGTTGCGCGGCCATGCGCGGCGCGGCATCCGCGCGCGCCGGCTCTCCCGCCGACTCGTAGCGCCCGAGCACGGCGAGGCCGTCCTCGAGTGTCGCGCGCCAGGCTTCGAGATTCTGGCGAATGGCTGTCGAGCGGACGGTGCGCGCGTCGGCGTCGCGCTGTCCGCAAATCTGCGTCCAGGCGACGAAGGCGTTCGCGCCGACAGCCGCGACGACCACAGCCAGATTGATCAGCAGGCGCTTCGATAGAAAAGAAATCATAGGTTCCGAACGACGTTCGATCCTGCGGGCGGTATGCCGCTCATGGCGGCACCCACGGGCAACACGGACGAATGAGGCCAGGCCGCGCGCAGCGCTTTACGCGCTAACCTGTGGATAACGGCAGCGTTCGGAAGAGATTGAGGGCAAACGCGAAAAATCTTGCGCCGGATTTAGCCGGCGAGACCGAATTCCTTCATTGCCGGCACGAAATCGTGGTTGCTTTCCCGCTTGCGCGCCAGTTTGGCGAGCACGTATCGCTGAAACGGGTTGAGCCGCGCCCACTGCTCAGCGCCCGGCGGGCTGAGGTTCGCGAGCTGCGCCTGGTGCAGGACGGTTTCCGGCACGGCTGCAACGTCCCGCCATGCCGGGTTATCCTCGGGTGTGAACCATTCGGGCTCGACGTTCGCGTGGGTCCGCATCATCTCGAAGAGGGCATGATCGAAGTTCGGCTCGATCGCCGTGTCGTCTTCGACGGGGAAGCGTGCCAGCAAGGCGCGGTCTTCGTGCGGCAGCATTTGCCATTGCGCGAGCGAAATCCGCAGACCGAAGCGATCGAGATTGAATCGGACGACCATCGGTATAAATTTCAGATTCTCCGACGATTCGATCTCGAAGTTGAACAGCAGGGGCGCATCATTGAGTCCCATAACAGATTCCTCTTATTTGGCGGCCAACGCGCAATGCCGGTCTGAGGTATTTTAGAACCTTATTCGCGCCGCGACGGACGTGCTGCCGGCGCGAAGGATGCACAGGAGTCAGCAGGTGAACGAACTGGAAACGGGCGAACAGCCGGGCATCGTCGAGCAGGCGGTGCAGCGGCACCGCGGCGGCAAGGTCGAAAGCGTCGCCGATCATGTGGGCCAGGAATGGCCCGTCGCGCTCGTCTTCAACGGCATTTCGCACGCGGTGATGATGTGCACGCCGCGCGAGCTGGAAGAGTTTGCGGTCGGCTTCGCGATTTCGGAAGGGATTGTCGAACGCGGCGCGCACATTCAGGACATCGAGGTCGAATTTCGCGACGGCGAATTGCCGCACGCGCAAGTGCAGTTGACCGTCGTGCAGCAGGCGTTCGTCGCGCTGAAGGAAAAGCGCCGCGCGCTGTCGGGGCGCACGGGCTGCGGCGTGTGCGGAATCGAAAGCATCGATCTGCTCGACCTCGCGCCCGAGCGCGTCGAGGACACGGGCTTTCTGCAGCGGCTCGCGCCGGACGCCATTGCGCGCGCGGCGAAGGAACTGCCCGCGCACCAGGCGCTGACGAAGATGACGGGCGGCCTGCACGCGGCCGCGTGGTGCGACGCGACGGGCGCGATCCGCTACGCGTTCGAGGACGTGGGGCGCCACAACGCGCTCGACAAGCTGATCGGCCGCCTCGTGCTGGACCGTGTGGATACCAAAGAAGGCTTCGTGTTCCTGTCGAGCCGCGCAAGCTACGAATTGGTGCGCAAGGCCGCGCGCGTCGACATTCCCATGGTCGCGACGATTTCCGCGCCCTCTTCGCTCGCGATCACGATTGCGCGCGAAGCGGGTGTGCGGCTCGTGAGCTTCTGCCGCGAATCGAGCTACGTCGATTACGGCACCGTCTGACTGAGGGCGCCGTCCGGGGCCGCCGCGGCGGGCTCGTCTGTCTCAGCTGAACTGACGGAAGTCCGGCTTGCGCTTCTCGAAGAATGCCTTGAACGCTTCCTTCGCTTCCGGCGCGAGCAGCATTTTGGCGAAATGCACGGCTTCGTCGGTCATCTGCGTCTGCAGTTCGTGCTGCGCGGCGCGCTTCATCAACTGCTTCGTCACGCGCAGCGAGGACGCCGGCAACGCGGCGAGCTTCTGCGCCTGCTGCAGCGCGAACGCGTCGACTTCGGCGGCGGGCAGCAGCCGGTTCACGAAGCCCATGCGCTGTGCTTCTTTTGCATCGAACGATTCGCCGAGCAGCAGCTTTTCCGCCGCCGTCTGATAGCCGGCCACGCGCGGCAGCAGCAGCGACGACGCCGCTTCCGGGCACAACCCCAACTGCGAGAACGGCAGCGAAAAGATGGCGTTATCGGCGGCGTAGACGAGGTCGCAGTGCAGCAGCAGCGTCGTGCCGATGCCGACGGCCACGCCTGCCACCGACGCCACCAGCGGCTTGTCCGCCGAACTGATCGCGCGCAGGAACTGAAACACGGGTGCGTTTTCGCCGACGGGCGGCTGCTTCATGAAGTCTTCGAGATCGTTGCCAGCGCTGAAGATGCCTGCGCTGCCGCGGATCAGGATGGCTCGCACCGAGGCGTCGTTTTGCGCGTCGACCAGCGCGTCGGCCATCGTCTGGTACATCGCGGCCGTGATCGCGTTCTTCCTGTCGGGGCGGTTGAAGGCGATGGTGAGCACGTCTTGCGTGCGGGTGATCTCGATGTCCATGGTGCGTCTCCTTTGTTTCGTCTTTGCCTGCGCGGTGCGCGATGTTGCCTTTTCGCTGGCATCCGCGAGGCCGTGCTTGCTGCGCTAGCGTTGCCCTTTTCGCTGGCATCCGCGTAGCGCCTTCGCGGCGCAGCCGTTGCCCCTGTGCGGGGCGGCCAGCGAAAAGGGCGAGCACACAACTCCAGCATGCGCAGCAAAACACCGCCAGCAAAAAAACGGCCTGCGCAGCAAACCCCACCTCGCGGATGCGAACAAAAGCAACCGCCGCAAAAAAGCTCAGCGGCCCGCAAGCAAAACCCCCAAACCAATCAACACCGCTCCAGAATCCCAGCGGCACCCATGCCCGTCCCCACACACATGGTCACCATCCCGTACTTCAGATTCCGGCGACGCAGGCCATGCACCACGGTAGCAGCGCGAATCGCGCCCGTCGCGCCGAGCGGGTGACCGAGCGCGATCGCGCCGCCCATCGGATTCACCTTCGATGCATCCAGCCCCAGATCATTGATCACAGCCAGCGATTGCGCCGCGAACGCCTCGTTGAGTTCGATCCAGTCGATGTCGTCCTGCTTCAGCCCCGCTGCCTTCAGCGCGGCCGGAATCGCTTCCTTCGGACCGATGCCCATGATCTCCGGCGGCACGCCGCGCACGGCGAAGCTCACGAAACGCGCCAGCGGCGTCAGGTTGAACTGCTTCAGGATCTTTTCCGACACCACGATCAACGCGCCCGCACCGTCCGACGTCTGCGAGCTGTTGCCCGCCGTCACCGAACCCTTGTTCGCGAACACGGTGCGCAGCTTCGCCAGACCTTCCATCGACGTATCGGCGCGCGGGCCTTCGTCCAGCCGCACTTCGCGCGTCTTGACCTTCACTTCGCCCGTCGCGAGATCAGGGAAACGCTCCGTGATCGTGTACGCGGCGATTTCGTCGTTGAATTCGCCCGCTTCCTGCGCAGCAATCGCCTTGCGGTGCGATTCGACCGAGAACAGGTCCTGCTGCTCGCGGCTCACCTTCCAGCGCTCCGCGACTTTCTCCGCCGTCAAACCCATACCGTAGGCGATGCCCACATCTTCATTGCGATCGAAGATGTGCGGCGACAGCGACGGCTTGTTGCCCATCATCGGCACCATGCTCATCGATTCGCAGCCGCCCGCGATCATCACGTCCGATTCGCCGACGCGAATGCGGTCCGCCGCCATCGCCAGCGCCGTCACGCCCGATGCGCAAAAGCGGTTCACCGTCACGCCGCCGACCGTGCTTGGCAAACCGGCGAGCAGCGCGCCCATGCGCGCGACGTTCAGACCCTGCTCCGCTTCGGGAATCGCGCAGCCGATGATCGCGTCTTCGATCAGCGACGTATCCAGCCCCGGCACCTGCGCGACAGCCGATTTGATCGCGTGCACCAGCAGTTCGTCCGGGCGCGTGTTCCTGAACATGCCGCGCGGCGCCTTGCCGATCGGCGTGCGGCTCGCGGCGACGATGTATGCGTCCTGCAATTGCTTGCTCATTTGAAGTCCTTTCTGATCAATCGTCAGTTGCGCACCGGCTTGCCCGTTTGCAGCATGCCCATGATCCGTTCCTGCGTTTTCTGCGTGCCGAGCAGTTCGACGAACGCGCGACGCTCCAGCGCCAGCAGCCATTCCTCATCGACGAGACTGCCCGCTTCGACATCGCCGCCGCACACCGCTTCTGCGATGCGGCTCGCGATCAGGTAATCGTGCTCGCTGATGAAGCGGCCATCGCGCATGTTGACGAGCGATGCCTTGATCGTCGAAATCGCCGAGCGTCCGGCGACGGGCACCTGAGTCACGCGCAGCGGCGGACGATAGCCCGCAGCCGCCAGCGCGCGGGCTTCCTTCTTCGCGGTGTCGAGCAGTTCGAATACGTTGAAGACGATCGTGTCCGACGGCTTCAGATAGCCCATCGCGCGGGCGTCGAGCGCCGAGGCCGAGACCTTCGCCATCGCGGCGTTTTCGAACGACTTCTGCAGGAACTTCAGCAGATCGTTGGTCGCGCCGACCTGCGCCGCGGCTTCGGCTGCGCGCAGTGCCGCTTCCTTCAGACCGCCGCCCGCCGGCACCAGCCCGACACCGACTTCAACCAGACCGATGTAGCTCTCGATATGCGCCACACGCTTCGCGCTATGCAGCAGCAGCTCGCACCCGCCGCCCAGCGCGATGCCGGACACGGCCGCGACCACAGGCACGTTCGCGTACTTCACGCGCAGCATGCCTTGCTGGAACTTCTTCACGAACGGCTCGATGCCCTTCGCGCCGCCCATCATGAACGCAGGCATCGCTTCTTCGAGATTCGCGCCCGCCGAGAACGGACCGCCCGGCGCGCCGAGCTTCAGCGAAGTGGGCTGCCAGATCACGACGGCCTTGTAGTCCTTCTCGGCCGTTTCGATGGCCTGCGTCAGACCGTCGATCACCGACGGCCCGATCGTGTTCATCTTGCTCTTGAACGACACGATCAGGACGTCGTTCTCGCCAGCACGATCGTCGACCCACGCACGCACGGCATCCGTTTCGAACACGGTCTTGCCGTAGGTCTTCGGATCGGCGCCCGTTTCGCCTGCGAGCGGCGCGCGGAACACCTGCTTGTCGTAGACGGACAGCGACGAGCGCGGCACGAAGCGCTTTTCCGCCGGCGACCACGAGCCTTCGTTCGTGTGCACGCCGCCCTTTTCGGCGACGGCGCCTTCGAGCACCCACGCGGGCAGCGGTGCATTCGACAGCGCCGTGCCCGCCGCGATGTCTTCCTGCACCCACTCGGCGATCTGCCGCCAGCCCGCCGTCTGCCAGCCTTCAAACGGACCTTCGTTCCAGCCGAAGCCCCAGCGGATTGCGAGATCGACATCGCGCGCGTTGTCGGCGATCGACTCCAGATGCACGCCGATGTAATGGAACACGTCGCGGAAAATCGCCCACAGGAATTGGGCCTGTGGATGCTGCGATTCGCGCAGCAGCTTCAGGCGCTCGGCAGGCGGGCGCTTCAGGATACGGCCAACCAGTTCGTCCGCCTTCCCGCCGCCGTCGACATAGCTGCCCGTCTTCGCGTCGAGCACCTTGATCGACTTGCCTTCCTTCTTGTAGAAGCCCGCGCCCGTCTTCTGGCCGAGCGCGCCCTGCTTCACCAGTTGGGCGAGCACGGCGGGCGTTTCGTAGACCGGGAAGAACGGATCGTCCGCGAGGTTGTCCTGCATCGTCTTGATGACGTGCGCCATCGTGTCGAGACCCACGACGTCCGCCGTGCGGAACGTCGCCGATTTCGCACGGCCGAGGCGGCTGCCCGTCAGATCATCGACTTCGTCGAAGCGCAGACCGAACTTCTCCGCTTCCTTGATGACGGCGAGGATCGAGAAAATGCCGACGCGGTTTGCGATGAAGTTCGGCGTATCCTTCGCGCGCACCACGCCCTTGCCGACCACGCTGGTCAGGAACGTCTCGAGCTGATCGAGGATTTCCGGGCGCGTCATTGCCGTCGGAATCAGTTCGACGAGGTGCATGTAGCGCGGCGGATTGAAGAAGTGCACGCCGCAGAAGCGCGCCTTCAGCTCGTCGGAAAAGCCCTTCGACAGTTCCGTGATCGACAGGCCCGACGTGTTCGTCGCGAAGATCGCGTTCGCGCCGATGTGCGGCGACACCTTCTTGTACAGGTCGTGCTTCCAGTCCATGCGCTCGGCGATCGCTTCGATCACCACGTCGCATTCGGCGAGCTTTTCGATGTCGTCGTCGTAGTTGGCGGGCTGAATGTATTGCGCGTCGTCCTTCACGCCGAACGGCGCGGGCGACAGCTTCTTGAGGTTTTCGATGGCCTTCAGAGCGATGGCGTTCTTCGGGCCTTCCCTGGCCGGCAGATCAAAAAGAAGCACAGGCACCTTGGCGTTGATCAGGTGCGCAGCGATCTGCGCGCCCATCACGCCGGCGCCGAGCACGGCGACCTTGCGAATGATCAGATTGCTCACGTCGTTCCTCCGGGGCGTTTTGCGGTGTCGCGAGTTGCCGCGCGCAGGCTGTGCCCGCGCGGCGTGTGCGAAAGAGTGGGACGGCGGCGCATGGCTTGCAAAACGATGCGCCGCCTGCGTTGCATTGGCGCTTAGAACAGCGCCTCGTCGATTTCCATCAGCGTCTTCGAGCCGGCGCGCGCGGCGCGGATCGTCGAGGCCGTTTCGGGCAGCAGCTTCGCGAAGTAGAAGCGCGCGGTGGCGAGCTTCGACTTGTAGAACGGATCGCCCGACGCTTCGTTGTCGAGCGCGATGCGCGCCATGCGGGCCCAGAAGTACGAGAACACGAGGTGCCCGACCGTGCGCAGATACGGCACGGCGGCGGCGCCGACTTCGTCGGGGTTCTGCATGGCCTTCATGCCGATTTCCATCGTCAGCTTCTGCACCTTGTCGCCGATGTCCGCGAGGGGATTCACGAACTCCTGCATTTCCGGCTTGATGCCTTCTTCCTCGACGAATTCCGTGACGAGCTTGCCGAACTTCTTCAGCTTCGCGCCCATGTCGCCGAGCACCTTGCGGCCCAGCAGATCGAGCGACTGAATCGAGTTCGTGCCTTCGTAGATCATGTTGATGCGCGCGTCGCGCACGTACTGCTCCATGCCCCACTCGGCGATGAAGCCGTGGCCGCCGTAAATCTGCATCGCCATGTTGGTGCCTTCGAACGCGTTGTCCGTCAGGAACGCCTTGATGATGGGCGTGAGCAGCGCGACGAGATCGGCGGCTTCCTTGCGCACGGATTCGTCCGCGTGCGACAGCTCCTTGTCGATATGCAGCGCGGCCCAGTACGTGAACGCGCGCGCGCCTTCGGCATATGCCTTCTGCGTGAGCAGCATGCGGCGTACGTCGGGATGCACGATGATGGGGTCGGCGGCCTTCTCAGGCGCCTTCGGGCCCGTCAGCGAACGCATCTGCAGACGCTCTTTCGCGTACGCCAGCGAATTCTGATACGCAACCTCCGTCAGCCCCAGACCCTGCATGCCGACGCCCAGACGCGCGGCGTTCATCATCACGAACATCGCGTTGAGGCCCTTGTTCGGCTCGCCGACGAGCCAGCCCTTCGCGCCGTCGAGGTTCATCACGCAGGTCGCGTTGCCGTGAATGCCCATCTTGTGTTCGATCGAGCCGCACTTCACGCCGTTGCGCTCGCCGGGATTGCCATTCGCATCGGGGATGAACTTCGGCACGACGAAGAGCGAAATGCCCTTGGTGCCCTGCGGCGCGTCCGGCAGGCGCGCGAGCACCAGGTGAACGATGTTTTCGGCGAGATCGTGCTCACCGCTGGAGATGAAAATCTTCGTGCCGCTGATCGCGAACGAGCCGTCGCCGTTCGGTTCCGCCTTCGTGCGCAGGATGCCCAGGTCGGTGCCGCAGTGCGGCTCGGTCAGGCACATCGTGCCCGTCCATTGACCCGACACGAGCTTCGGCAGATACGCCTGCTGCAGTTCCGGCGTGCCGTGCGCGTGCAGGCATTCGTATGCACCATGCGACAGGCCGGGATACATCGTCCACGCCTGGTTCGCCGAGTTCATCATCTCGTACAGCGCGTTGTTGACGAACGCGGGCAGGCCCTGGCCGCCGTACTCGGGATCGCAGCCGAGCGCGGGCCAGCCTGCCTCGACATACTGCCGATACGCTTCCTTGAAGCCCTTCGGTGTGGTGACGACGCCGTCGCCTTCGTATTTGCAGCCTTCCTGGTCGCCGCTCTGGTTCAGCGGGAACAGCACTTCCGAGCAGAACTTGCCGGCTTCCTCCAGCACCTGATTGATCGTCTCGGCGTCGAGATCGGCGTGCTTCGGCATCTGTTTGATCTCGGCTTCGACGTTCAGCAGCTCGTGCAACACGAATTGCATGTCGCGCAGCGGCGCGGCGTACTGTCCCATGAGTCTCTCCAATCAATCCAAAGGTGTTCGCTCGAGCGCCGCTGCCAGTTTTTTGCCGGTCTGGCTAGCTGCTGGCGCTCTCGCTTTGATACGAAACGATCAATTTTTCCAGCGCGGCCCACGTGAGGCGCACGGCATCGGGCAGATGCAGGAAACGTGCGTCATGATGCAGGCCGAGCGTGAAGCTATACAGTTCGAAGAGCATCAGTTGCGGATCGGTTTCCGCGCGCAGATGCCCTTCGTCCATCGCCTGCGAAATGGCTCGCGTGAGCGCCGCGCGCCACATCGTGACGCTCGCGACCAGCTGCTCGCGCACCGCGCTGTCCGCGCGATCGTCGTACTCGACCGCGCCGCTGATGTAGATGCACCCCGTCGTGACTTCCTGGATGCGCTTCTCGATCCAGCGCGAGATCATCGCGCGCAAGCGTGGCAAGCCGCGCGGCTCGCGCAGACTCGGGAAAAACACCTCGTCTTCAAAACGACGGTGATATTCGCGCACCACCTCGACCTGCAGGTCTTCGCGCGACCCGAAATGCGCGAACACCCCGCTTTTGCTCATCTGCATGCGCTCGGCAAGCAGGCCGATGGTCAGACCTTCCAGTCCGTCGCGGCTTGCCAGATCAAGTGCTGCATCGAGAATCGCGGCTCGCGTTTGTTCGCCTTTTCGCATAGCTGTGTACCGTCTGATTTGTGACTGAAGGAAAATCGAACGGTCGTACCATTATTGTGGCCGACCGTCCGCGAAACAAGGACTTTATTAGAAACGGGTTTCTAACCACGCTCCGATTTTCCGTCATTCGTCTATCGGACGATGCGGAATTTTTAGAATCATTCGCCAGAAAGTGCGTTGGGGTTGTCTCGGATTGCCGAAGGCTGTTTTAAACGCCTGGTCTGCTTTTTAATCGTAGCCGCCGACCGTCAGCAGCTTCATGGCGATCCGGTAGGTGTTGTACGCAATCCAGTTCAGCAGGCGCTCGCCAGCGGGTCGCGCCTCGTAATGCTTTTCGTCGATACGGCGCGACTCGTTGAACGCGTTCAGAATGCCCTGACGCAACTGGTCGATTTCGGGATGCAGCACCAGCACGACATTGGCTTCGTTGTTCAGCATCAGGCTGAGCGCGTCGAGATTCGACGAGCCCACGGTGCCCCAGTTCGAATCGACGACAGCGACCTTGCCGTGCAGCATCGTCTTTTCGTACTCGGAAATCTTCACACCCGCCTTCAGCAGCGTCCGGTACAGAAACGGCACCGCGTAGTCGAGCATCGCGAACTCCTTCCTGCCGATCACCAGCCGCACGTCGATGCCGCGCTCCGCCGCGTAGATCAGCGCGCGCCGCAGCTTGCGCCCGGGCATGAAGTAAGGATTGGCGAGCAGCACTTCGGAGCGCGCCTGGCCGATCGCCGTCAGATACGCCTTCTCGATCGTGCGACGGTTGACGAAGTTGTCGCGCGCAACGAATGCGACGCACGGCTCGGCCAGCGCGCGCATGTCGCCCGCGCGTGCGCCGCGGCGCACGCGCACGAAACGCGTGGTCGCGGCCTGCGGCGTCGCGCCGCCGACGGCGGGCCGCGTCAGCGCCGGCCGATGGCCGATGCGGATGCGCTCCCACTGCACATCGAACGCGTCGCGCACGTCGGCCACCACCGGACCGTTCAGTTCGACGGCGAAATCCCAGCGAGGAAACGGCAGGCGCGTGCCGTTCTGGTCGTAGTCGTCGACGATATTGATACCGCCGCAATACGCGTAGGCGTCGTCGACGCAGGCGAGCTTGCGGTGCGTGCGCGAGAACCCGAACCGGCCGAACAGATGCGGGTTGTAGATGCGATGCTCGATGCCCACCGCTTGCCAGTCGGCGAACAGGGGCAGGCGCTGGGTGCCGATGCCGTCGGTGATCACGCGCACGCGCACGCCGCGCGACGCGGCGCGAATCAGGGCGTCCGAGACGGAACGGCCCGCAGCGTCGTCGCAAAAGATATAGGTTTCGAGCGCGACATCGGTTTTGGCTGCTTCGATGCGCTCGATCAGCGCCGCAAAGTACGCCGCGCCCGACGTGAACAGGCGCACCGCGTTGCCCGAACAGAAGCGGTATGTGGACCCGTAGCGCCGACCGGGCAGATGCTGCGCCAGTCGGGCGAAATGGCGGCCGCGGCCGCCGCTCATCGGCAGCGCTCCTTCACGCGCTGCGGCAGTTGCAGGATCGCATCGCGGTTGGACCACGAGAAGCAACGCTCGGCGGCTTCCTGCCACGGCAGCCACAGATGCGACGTGTGCTCGAGCGGCGCGAGCGTCACTTCGAGACGCCGCGGCACCTGCAGACTGAACCAGTGCTCGGTGTTATGCGTGACACCTTCCGCGTAACGATGGCGCCAGGTCGGGAAAATTTCGAACTCGATGTGATGTTGCCAGTCGCAAAGGGCTTCGCGCGGCACCATCTCGCTGCCGACCACGATGCCCGTCTCTTCCGCCACTTCGCGGATCGCCGTCTCGATGAGCGGCTCGTCGATCCGTTCCTTCGAGCCCGTCACCGATTGCCAGAAGGCCTCGCGGTCGGCTCGTTCGATAAGCAGCACGTCGAGTTCGGGCGTGTGAATGACGACAAGAACGGATTCCGGAATCTTCGGCGGTTTCGGCATGGTGATAAAACGGGCGCGGTTTTGCTGATTCGACGGCGCGGTGTATGTCGGACGGCAGAGCTTACAGCGACTGTAACGCAAAAAGCGAAAAAGGCGCGTGACGCGCCTTCTTCGTGGGTTGTTTCGCGCACGCGCCGTTGTTTTAACGACGCACCGCGCGGGTCGAAGCCCTTGTCGTCACATTGACGCCTTCTGCTCGGGCTGGCGCAAACGGATGTGCAGTTCCTTCAACTGACGCTCGTCGACTTCGCTCGGCGCCTGCGTGAGCAGGTCTTGCGCGCGTTGCGTCTTCGGGAATGCGATCACGTCGCGGATCGAGTCGGCGCCCGCCATCATCGTGACGATGCGGTCCAGACCGAACGCGATACCGCCGTGCGGCGGCGCGCCGTACTGAAGGGCGTCCAGCAGGAAGCCGAACTTCAGGCGCGCTTCTTCCGCACCGATCTTCAGCGCGCGGAACACCTTGCTCTGCACGTCTTCCTGGAAGATACGCACGGAACCGCCGCCGATTTCCCAGCCGTTCAGCACGATGTCGTACGCCTTGGCGAGGCAGCGGCCCGGGTCCGTCTCGAGATATTCCAGGTGCTCGTCCTTCGGGCTCGTGAACGGGTGGTGCGCGGCGACGTAACGGTTTTCCTCTTCGTCGTACTCGAACATCGGAAAGTCGACGACCCACAGCGGCTTCCAGCCCGTTTCGACCAGACCGTTCGCCTTACCGAACTCCGAATGGCCGATCTTCAGACGCAGCGCGCCCAGGCTGTCGTTGACGACCTTCGCGCGATCCGCCGCGAAGAAAATGATGTCGCCGTCTTGCGCGCCCGTGCGCTCGATGATCGCGGCGATCGACGCGTCGTGCAGGTTCTTCACGATCGGGCTTTGCAGGCCGTCACGGCCCTTCGCCACTTCGTTGACCTTGATCCACGCGAGGCCCTTCGCGCCGTAGATGCGCACGAATTCGGTGTAGCTGTCGATATCGCCGCGCGACAGTTCGGCGCCCTTCGGCACGCGCAGCGCCGCGACGCGGCCGTCCTTCGTGTTCGCGGGCGTGCTGAACACCTTGAAGTCGACGTCCTTCATCGCGTCCGTCAGTTCCGTGAATTCGAGCTTCACGCGCAGGTCCGGCTTGTCCGAACCGAAACGGCTCATGGCTTCCGAATACGGCATCACGGCGAACTTCGCGTCCAGCTCCACGCCGATGGTTTCCTTGAACACGTGACGCGTCATGTCTTCGAACAGATCGCGGATCTCCTGCTCGCCCAGGAACGACGTTTCGCAGTCGATCTGCGTGAATTCCGGCTGACGGTCGGCGCGCAGGTCTTCGTCGCGGAAGCACTTGGTGATCTGGTAGTAACGGTCGAAGTTCGCGACCATCAGCAGCTGCTTGAAAAGCTGCGGCGACTGCGGCAACGCGAAGAACTGGCCGGCGTTCACACGCGACGGCACGAGGTAATCGCGCGCGCCTTCGGGCGTGCTCTTGGTCAGCATCGGCGTTTCGATGTCGATGAAGCCGCGCGAGTCGAGGTACTTGCGCACTTCCATCGCGACGCGGTAACGCAGGCGCAGGTTGTGCTGCATCTGCGGACGGCGCAGGTCGAGCACGCGATGCGTGAGCGCGTGGTCTCCGACAGGTTGTCGTCGTCGAGCTGGAACGGCGGCGTCACCGACGCGTTCAGCACGTTCAGTTCGTGGCACAGCACTTCGATCTTGCCGCTCTTCAGGCCGGCATTGGTCGTGCCTTCCGGACGGTTGCGCACGACGCCCTTGACCTGCACGCAGAACTCGTTGCGCACGCCTTCGGCCGTCTTGAACATCTCGGCGCGGTCCGGGTCGCAGACGACCTGAACGAGGCCTTCGCGGTCGCGCAGGTCGATGAAGATAACGCCGCCGTGGTCGCGGCGCCGGCTCACCCAGCCGCACAGCGAGACGGTTTGACCCAGCAGGTGTTCGGTCACCAGACCGCAGTATTCAGATCTCATCGACATGATGTTTGTCTTTCGTTTTGCATTGGTTGATCGGCGCGCGCCGCACAGCGTGGCGGGCGGCGCGCGCCGGCATTACAGCGGTGGCTCGACGGGCGTGCGGCGCTCCGGCGCCGGCTGATTCGTGGGCGGAGCAACAACGCCCATCGAGACGATGTACTTGAGTGCGGCGTCGACGGTCATGTCGAGCTCGATCACTTCGCTTTTCGGCACCATCAGGAAGAAGCCGGACGTCGGGTTCGGCGTGGTCGGCACATAGACGCTGACGTGGTCTTCCTTCAGGTGGTTGACGACGTCGCCGCCGGGAATGCCCGTCAGAAACCCGATGGTGTAGGAGCCTTTGCGCGGATACTCGATCAGCAGCGCCTTGCGGAACGCATTGCCGCTCGACGACAGCAGCGTGTCGGACACCTGCTTGACGCTGGTATAGATAGGACCGACGACGGGAATGCGCGCGACGATCAGTTCCCACCAGCCGACCAGCTTCTGCCCAACGAAGTTCTGCGTCAATAGCCCGACGACAAAAATGAACGCGAGAGTCAGCACGGCGCCGAGGCCGGGCAGACGGAAGCCGAACAGGCGCTCCGGCTGCCACGCGGACGGTAGCAGCAGCAGGGTCTGATCCATCGTGCCAATGATCAGACCCAGCACCCACAGCGTGATGGCAAGCGGCACCAGCACCAGCAGGCCCGTCAGAAACACCGATTTGAGCGTCGTTTTTTTTCGTCGTCATGTGTACCGCCAGAAATCCGCGCGAACCCCTTGCGCGGCGTCTACGTCACTTTGCAAGTGGCGAAACCGCTAGCTGCCCGAACTGCTGGCGGGCGCCGCCGCCGCGGTGGGCGCGGCTGCGGGCGCGCTCGCCGGGGCGCTCGCGGGTTGGCTCGAAGAGGCAGCGCTGTCGGACGAGGCCGTTTCGGGCTTGCTATCCGTCTTGCCGGCTGCGGCACCCGCGCCGTTGTTGCCGGAAGCACCGCCCGAACTGCCGCCGCGGAAATCCGTGACGTACCAGCCCGAGCCCTTCAGCTGGAAGCCGGCAGCTGTGACCTGCTTGCGAAATGCATCGGCATTGCACTCTGGGCATTGCGTCAGCGGTGCGTCGCTCATTTTCTGGAGCACGTCCTTCGCGAAGCCGCATGACTCGCAACGATAAGCGTAGATCGGCATGACCTTGTCCCTACAGAAATCTCTTTGAACGCTTGCAAAGCCTTGAATTATAGCCGCAAACGATGGCTCGCCCCGGAATTCGGGGGAAACGGCCGGCGCAGCCGTCACCCAGTTAGATAAGGGCGCAGACGCCCGAGATCAAGTCCTTGCTGCACCGCGGCGACGCCACGTCAGCCAGCGCTCACGCCCGGCGAAGACGGGAATCGAATCGGTAACAGGCTCATCTTCGAGCAGTTCGAAATGCGGCAGCAGCAGCGCATCGAGATCGGCGCGCTCGATACCGAACGGCGGACCTTTCGGCGTCGCGCCGACGAAAAAGAAGCCTGCCAGCAACGTGCCGCCCGGCAGCAAGGCCGCCATGTGCGCCGCATAGTCGTCGCGCCGCTGAGGCGGCAGCGCGCACAGAAACGCGCGCTCGTAGATCCAGCCGGGCTCGAACGGTGGCCGGTATGTGAAGAAATCAGCCTCTTTCACCACGCCGGCATGCGCTCCCAACTGGGCGCGCGCCGCTTCGACCGCCTTCGGCGCAAAGTCGATCGCGCGAACCAACCACCCTTTTTCCGCCAGCCACCATGCCTCATGCGCGCTACCGCAGCCGGGAATCAGGACGGGCATTGGCGTATGCCGTTCGACGAACGACTTGAACGCGGACGGCACGCCCGCTTGGTCCCACGGCGTGAAACCGCGCTCGAAGCGCTCATCCCAGAAGCCGGGCGCGTTCGGATCGCGCGTCTCGAAGTCGGGTACGGCGGGAGGAACAGTTGGCTTGGAGTCGCTCATCGGCATGCCTTTTTCGACGCGTTCAGTAACCGCCGTATGCAATGGCCAGCCACGCGCGAGCCAGCACCGCGCCAACGCCCACCGCCACGCCGAACATCAGCAGCCCCTGCAACAGCCGGTTGGTGCGCTTCTGCTCCAGCAGGATCTGGCGGATGGTTTCGTCGTTGATGCCACGCTGCTGCACGTCGTGACGTTGCGCCAGCGCGTGATGGATGAGGCGCGGCAACTGCGGCAGCGTCTTGCTCCACTGCGGCGCTTCAATCTTGAGCCGTTCATACCAGCCTTTCGCGCCGATCTGCTCATTCATCCAGCGCTCCAGATACGGCTTGGCCGTCTTCCACAAGTCGAGCTCCGGATCGAGCGAACGGCCCAGGCCCTCCACGTTGAGCATCGTCTTTTGCAGCAGCACCAGTTGCGGCTGGATTTCGACGTTGAAGCGGCGCGACGTCGAGAACAGCCGCATCAGCACCTGGCCGAGCGAAATGTCCTTGAGCGCGCGATCGAAATACGGCTCGCAGACCGCGCGGATCGCGCTTTCGAGTTCTTCTACACGCGTCGTGGCGGGCACCCAGCCCGACTCCAGATGCAGCGTCGCGACGCGGTGGTAGTCGCGCTTGAAGAACGCGAGAAAATTCTGCGCCAGATAGTTCTTATCGAAATCTGACAACGCGCCGATGATCCCGAAATCCAGCGCGATGTAACGCCCGAAATGCGCCGGATCGAGACTCACCTGGATGTTGCCCGGGTGCATGTCCGCATGGAAAAACCCATCGCGGAACACCTGTGTAAAGAAGATTTCGACACCCTCGCGCGCGAGCTTCGGGATATCGACGCCGGCCGCACGCAGCGTGTCGACCTGACTGATGGGAACGCCGACCATCCGCTCCATGACGAGCACATTGGCCGTGCAGTACTCCCAGTACATTTCGGGCACCAGCAGCAGATCGAGGCCGGCGAAGTTGCGTCGCAGCTGGCTGCCGTTTGCCGCCTCGCGCATCAGGTCGAGTTCGTCGTGCAGATACTTGTCGAATTCAGCGACCACTTCACGCGGCTTCAGGCGCTTGCCGTCGGCCCACAGGCGCTCGGCCCACACGGCAATGTCGCGCAGCAGCGCGAGATCGGAATCGATCACGGGCAGCATGTTCGGCCGCAGTACCTTCACGGCGACCTGTTTTCCGGCGTGCTGACCGGTTTTCAGCGTCGCGAAGTGCACCTGCGCGATCGACGCGCTCGCTACGGGCACGCGCTCGAAATCGTTGAAGATGGTATCGACGGGCGCGCCCAGCGATTTTTCGATGATGGCAATAGCGACGGCCGAGTCGAACGGCGGGACCTGGTCTTGCAGCTTCGCCAGTTCGACGGCGATGTCGGGGCGCAGCAGGTCGCGGCGCGTTGACAGCACCTGGCCGAACTTGACGAAGATCGGCCCCAGGCTTTCGAGCGCCAGACGCAGCCGCTCGCCCGGCGGCTGTTCGAACTTGCGGCCGATCGTGGTGATACGCAGCAACAGACGCACGCGGCGATCGTTGACGCGGCTCAGCATCATCTCGTCGAGGCCGAAGCGGATGACCGTAAAAAAGATCTTGAGGAAACGCAGAAAACGCATGGTTGAGCCCGGTGACTAGCGCGTGCCGCGCGACGTGGCGGCGCCGCCCGGCGCGTCTGCGCCTCGGGCTTCGACCTTCTGTTCGAGACGCTCGACGCGCTTTTCAACACGCGCGAGTGCATCGCGGGCGCGCGCCAGTTCGGCATTGAAGTCGTCGAGCGCGGCGCGCCGCACGAGTTGCGGGTTTTCGTCCAGCAGATACTCGGCAACCGATTCGACCAGATTTCGACCTGTACGCAGCGCGTGATCGCCGACCGTGCGCGCAACTGTCGCGATGCGCCAGGCGGGCCCGTCGCCAATCAGCCTGGCCAGATCTTCTTCCGGCTCCCAGCGCAGATGTTCGGCCAGCTTCGCGATGGCCGTCGCGAACTCCGCGTCGCCTTCGATCTTCACGTGCTTCATCACGGCCGCCTGGCCGCCCTGCACAAACGCAGGTACGGCGTCGGCGGGCACGGCGACGGTGACGTCGAATGCGTGCGCTTCGCTTTCGTCGACGGCGCTCAGATAACCGTCCGGCTGCACCAGCAGGATCAGCGTGACGGGTGGACAGGCGAGCCGCGCGGTCTTGCCGGCATATGGGGTGAGGCGTTCGCGCGCCCACGATTCGCGAGCGAGCAGATGGTTGACGGCAGCAGCGAAGGGCTTGGCGGCAAGGGTCATCGGCAGTGGAAAGAGAAAACCCGCGCCGGCGAGTGCCGACGCGGGTTCCCATTGTAACGTCCGTTCGCTTCGGGACTGCCTCTGCCGAACGGCTAATCCGTTACGGGATCAATGATGATTGACCTGCTGGATGCCCGCGAGCAGCCAGCCTTCACCCGTACGCTTGCTGAGGTTCCAGATTTCCTCGAACGGCTCGGCCGCGCCGCCCGACGTTTCGCGGATCAGGCCGTGGAAACGCACGCTCGCGAGGTACTCGTTGCCGCGATCCTCGACGCCCAACAGGTCGGCGTCCAGTTTGACGACGTCGGTCTGGTTCTTCTCGGCGCCGCGCGAAGCCAGGTCCACGCGCACTTCGGCGAACATTTCAGGCGTGGTGAATTCGCGGATATCGTCCATATTGCCCGCGTCCCAGGCGGCCTGCAGGCGCACGAAGTACACCTTTGCGTTGCGCAGGAAGGACTCGGAATCGAAGCCCGCCGGAACGGTCGGCGTCGCGGCGACGTCAGGCGTGGTCAGCGGATTGCCTTGCGGCCCGAGGTACGAACCCGAGGGCGGCGCCGTGTAGCGCGGCTCCTGCGAGTAGCCCGTGCCGCCCGCATTCAGCGTCGGTGCACTGCCGGCGTAGGCGGGCGACTGCGTGTCGCGCTTGCGGCCGAGGAACTTGCGGATCAGCCAGATTGCGACGAACGCGATCAGCGCAATCACGATCATGTTCGCCATCATGCCGGCGAACGCTTCGCCCAGACCGAAGTGCGACAGCAGCGCCGCGATGCCGAGCCCCGCCGCGAGACCGGCGATCGGCCCCAGCCAGCGCGAGCGGTTAGGCTGCGCGGCGGGCGTGGGCGGCGGCGTGGCGGGACGCTGCTGCTGCATTGCCTGCGACGGCGCGCCGGGCGATTGCGACGGCGACGGCGCCGTCTGCTGATGAGGCTGCGTAATGTTCGACTGCTGGCGACCGACGCTTCGGCCGCCGCCCATGCGTTTCGCTTCGGCGTCGAACGACGCGAGTGTGCTGACGGAAATCAGGCCGACCATCGCGATCAGTCCGATTCTCCTCGCCCACGCACCTCTAACATTACAACGAGATAACAGATTCGAACCGGACATTTTTGCAATTTCCTTTAAAAACGAGAGGTTAGGGACGTCAGTATTTTGTCCCCACGTGTAAAGCTACCACACCAGCTGACAAATTGTAATATTTGACGGCGTCGAGGCCAGCTTGTTCCATCATCGTTTTTAAAGTTTCCTGGTCCGGATGCATGCGGATCGATTCGGCCAGGTAGCGGTAGCTGTCGGCGTCCTTCGCAAAGCGCTCGCCGAGCCACGGCAGCACCTTGAACGAATACACATCGTAGGCTTTTTTCAGCGGGTCCCACACCTTTGAGAATTCCAGCACGAGCAAACGCCCAGCCGGTTTCAGGACGCGCCGCATTTCGGCGAGCGCCATGTCCTTGTGCGTCATGTTGCGCAAGCCGAATGCCACCGTCACCACATCGAAGTAATTGTCCGGGAACGGGATCTTCTCCGCGTCGCAGAGCAGCGTCGGCGTGATGATGCCTTTGTCGATCAGGCGGTCGCGGCCCACGCGCAGCATCGATTCGTTGATGTCCGTGTGCCAGACTTCGCCCGTGTCGCCCGCCTGCTTCGCGAAGGCTTTAGACAGGTCGCCCGTGCCGCCCGCGATGTCGAGCACCTTGTAGCCCGGCCGCACGTTCGCCTGCGCGATCGTGAACGCCTTCCACGCGCGGTGCATCCCGCCCGACATCAGGTCGTTCATCAGGTCATAGTTGGAGGCGACCGAGTGGAACACGCCGGCCACTTTCTTCGCTTTTTCCTGTTCGTCGACTGTCTGATAGCCGAAGTGGGTTTTGGTCATCGCGCTTCGTCCTTTCGCTTATTCTGTGAAATTTGTTTCGCCGCGTCGGGCGGCCGCCCCGCGGTCGGCCGCCCCGCGGATCGTATCAGTGTCTGTGGCCGTGCGCAGGGCCGGACGCGGGCATCGGCGCGTCCCGGTCGACGCCTGCCGCATTCAGTTTGGCGAAATAGTCGGCCCAGAGTTCATCCTGACGGGTCGCCAGTTCCCAGAGCAGATCCCAGGAATAGATGCCCGTGTTGTGGCCGTCGGAGAACGTGGGTTGCAGCGCGTAATTGCCGACGCCTTCCAGCGCGACGATCGACACGTCGCGCTTGCCCGTCTGCAGCGTTTCCTGCCCCGGACCATGGCCGCGCACCTCCGCCGATGGCGAATACACGCGCATCAGCTCGAACGGCACGCGGTAACTGTTGCCGTCCGCGTACTGCAGTTCGAGCACGCGCGAGACGGCATGAACGACGACGCCGGTCGGGACCGGCGTGTCGGGTTTCAGTCCACTCATGATGACCTCAGGCGAGAGCGGTTTCGATTTCGCCGCGCACCGCTTCGCGCAGCAACGTTGACTTCGCGCGGCGCTGCGACAGCATCGCCTCGGACACCGTGCGCTGACGCGGCGCCCAGATGGGCAGCGGGAAATGCGCGTCGTTGGAAAACCGCGGAATGACATGCCAATGCACGTGCGGCACCTGGTTGCCGAGGCTCGCGAGGTTCACCTTGACGGGTTGCAGGATGCGCCGGATCGCGCGCTCGACGGCGTAGACCACGCGCATCACGTGATCGCGCTCGCGCTCGCCGAGATCGGAAAATTCGGCCACGTGCGTGTTCCAGATGACCCGGCAAAAGCCGGGATAGTCGTGTTCGTCGGCAAGGACGACACGCAGCGTGTCGTCCTGCCACAGTATGTCGCCGCCGTCTTCGCGGCAGAAGATACAGTCCATCGTCGTCCTCGGGCGGGTACCTTATCGTGCCATTAGACCAGCACGCGCTCGATTCCGCCATTGTTCGCGCGCTGCACGTAGTCGGCCATCCAGTTCTCGCCGAGCACGTGCCGCGCGATTTCGACCACGATGTAGTCCGCTTCGACGTTCGCGTCTTCGTTGTAGCGCGACAGGCCCTGCAGGCACGATGGGCAGCTCGTCAGGATCTTGACGTCGGTCGGCGAGCCGTTCGCACCATTCGCGCCGTTCGGCTGCGGGCCGTCGCCCGCCTTCAGCACCGAGCCGGCGGGTGCGCCCGCCGCGCCTGCCGCCGCGTTCGCCATGTTGATCGCGTTCGCGCCTGCATCGGCGACGACGGGAATGCCGCGCAGCTTCGCCGCGCCCTTGCGGATTTCCTCTTCCTTGCGAAAGCGCACCTGCGTCGAAATGTCGGGACGCGTAACCGCGAGCGTGCCCGACTCGCCGCAGCAGCGGTCGTTCTTCTCGATGCGGTAGCCGTCGTTCTTCTCGGTGCCCATCAGTTCGTTGACGAGCTTGACGGGGTCCATCGTCTTGATCGGCGTGTGGCACGGGTCGTGGTACATGTAACGCGTGCCCGTCACGCCGTCGAGCTTGATGCCTTTCTCCAGCAGGAACTCGTGGATGTCGATGATGCGGCAGCCGGGGAAGATCTTGTCGAATTCGTACCCGGCGAGCTGGTCGTAGCACGTGCCGCACGACACCACCACGGTCTTGATGTCGAGATAGTTCAGCGTGTTGGCAACGCGATGGAACAGCACGCGATTGTCGGTCACAATCTGCTCGGCCTTGTCGTACTGGCCCGAGCCGCGCTGCGGATAACCGCAGCACAGATAGCCCGGCGGTAGCACCGTCTGCACGCCCGCTTCCCACAGCATCGCCTGCGTGGCGAGACCGACCTGCGAAAACAGCCGTTCGGAGCCGCAGCCCGGGAAGTAGAACACCGCTTCCGAATCGACGGTCGTCGACTTCGGGTTGCGGATGATCGGGACGATCTTGTTGTCCTCGATGTCGAGCAGCGCACGCGCCGTTTTCTTCGGCAGATTGCCCGGCATCTTCTTGTTGACGAAGTGGATCACCTGCTCGACGACGGGCGGCTTGCCCGTGGTGGCGGGCGGATGCGCCGTCTGCTTCTTGACGATCTTCTTCAGCAGGTCGTTGCCGAAGCGCTGCGCCTTGTAGCCGACGCCCATCATCGCGGTGCGCGCGAGGTTGATGGTCTGCGGATTGGTCGCGTTCAGGAAGAACATGCCCGCCGCGTTGCCCGCGTTGAACTTCTTCTTGCCCATCTTGCGCAGCAGGTTGCGCATGTTCATCGTGACATCGCCGAAGTCGATCTTCACCGGGCACGGCGTGGCGCACTTGTGGCAGACCGTGCAGTGATCGGCGACGTCGTTGAACTCGTCCCAATGCTTGATCGACACGCCGCGGCGCGTCTGTTCTTCGTACAGGAACGCCTCGACCAGCAGCGACGTGGCGAGAATCTTGTTGCGCGGGCTGTACAGCAGGTTCGCGCGCGGCACGTGGGTCGCGCACACGGGCTTGCACTTGCCGCAGCGCAGGCAGTCCTTCACGGAATCCGCGATCGCGCCGATGTCGGACTGCTGCATGATCAGCGATTCGTAGCCCATCAGCCCGAACGACGGCGTGTACGCGTTGCGCAGGTCCGCGCCTTCGAGCAGCTTGCCCGCGTTGAAGCGTCCTTGCGGATCGACGCGCTGCTTGTACGCGCGGAATTCGCCGATTTCGTCGTCGGTCAGGAATTCGAGCTTGGTGATGCCGATGCCGTGCTCGCCGGAAATCACGCCGTCCAGCGAACGCGCGAGCTTCATGATGCGCGCCACGGCGGTATGCGCATCCTGCAGCATCTCGTAGTTGTCGGAGTTGACGGGGATGTTCGTGTGAACGTTGCCGTCGCCCGCGTGCATGTGAAGCGCGACGAACACGCGGCCGCGCAGCACGTGCTTATGGATGGCCTGCGCTTCGTCGAGGATCGGCTTGAACTCGCCGCCGTTGAAGATCTGGCGCAGTTCGGCGCGAATTTCCTGCTTCCACGACACGCGCACCGTGCGATCCTGGACGATATGGAACACGTTCGCGTCCGGCTGATCGTCGACGCGGTCCGCGAATTTCTCCGCGAGGCCCGCGTAGCCGAGTCCAACCAGATAGTGCTGCGCCTCGCGCAACGACAGATCGAGCTTGTCGCGCAGGAATTCCCAACGCTTCTTCACGTGGCCAAGCAGTTCGAGCGCCTGATGCACGCGGTCTTCGAGCAGCTCCGCGCTGGGGATTTCGTTCGCGTCGTCGGTCTTGCCGAGCGGCAGCTTGCCCGCCTTGAAGAACGCTTCGAGCGCATCGACCAGTTGCAGCTTGTTCTTGATCGACAGTTCGATGTTGATGCGCTCGATGCCGTCCGTGTACTCGCCCATGCGATTGAGCGGAATCACCACGTCTTCGTTGATCTTGAACGCGTTCGTGTGCTTCGCGATTGCCGCCGTGCGGCTGCGGTCGAGCCAGAAGCGCTTGCGGGCCTCGGCGCTGACCGCGACGAAACCTTCGCCGCTCTTGCCGTTGGCCATGCGGATCACTTCCGAGGTCGCGGCGGCCACGGCATCGGCATTGTCGCCGACGATGTCGCCGATCAGCACCATCTTCGGAAACGCGTTGCGCTTGCTCTTGGTCGCATAGCCGACGGCGCGCAGATAACGCTCGTCGAGGTGTTCGAGGCCCGCGAGAATCGCGCCGCCCTCTTTCGACGTTTCGAACAGATAGTCCTTGATTTCGACGATGCTCGGAATCGCTTCGCGCGCCTGGCCGAAGAATTCGAGGCAAACCGTGCGCGTGTGCGCGGGCATCTTGTGCAGCACCCAGCGCGCCGACGTGATCAGGCCGTCGCAGCCTTCCTTCTGCACGCCCGGCAGACCCGCGAGGAATTTGTCGGTGACGTCCTTGCCGAGACCTTCCTTGCGAAAGCGCCGGCCTTCGATTTCCAGCGCTTCCGTGCGCAGCAGCTTTTCACCCGGCGCATATTCGCCGTCGAACCACTTCAGCTCGAAGCGCGCGACGGGAATGTCGTGAATCTTGCCGAGATTGTGATCGAGACGCGTGACTTCGAGCCAGTTGCCTTCCGGATCGACCATCCGCCACCAGGCGAGGTTATCGAGCGCCGTGCCCCACAGCACGGCCTTCTTGCCGCCCGCGTTCATCGCGACATTGCCGCCGATGCACGAAGCGTCCAGCGACGTAGGGTCGACGGCGAACACATAGCCCGCCTGCTCGGCCGCTTCCGTCACGCGGCGCGTGACGACGCCCGCGCCGGAGAAAATGGTCGGCACCTTGTGCGCGACGCCGGGCAATTCGGTCAGTTCGACCGCGCCGAGCTGTTCGAGCTTTTCGGTGTTGATGACGGCCGAGAACGGCGTGAGCGGCACCGCGCCGCCCGTGTAGCCCGTGCCGCCGCCGCGCGGAATCACGGTCAGGCCGAGTTCAAAGCACGCCTTGATGAGACCGGCGATCTCCGCTTCCGTGTCCGGCGTCAGCACGACGAACGGATATTCGACGCGCCAGTCGGTCGCGTCCGTCACGTGCGACACGCGCGCCAGGCCGTCGAAGCGGATGTTGTCCTTCTGCGTCTGGCGGCCCAGCACTCGGGTCGCGCGGCGGCGCAACTCGGCCATCTTGTCGAATTCGCCCGCGAATGCATCGACGGCGCGCCGCGCCGCCGCGACCAGCGTCTCGACGCGCGCGGCGCGATCGACGCCCGCTTCGTCGCCATGTTCGACGAGGTCGGCGCGGCGGCGTTTTTCGATTTCCGCGAGACGGTGATTCAGCGCTTCGATCAGCAGCGCGCGGCGCTTCGGATTGTCGAGCAGATCGTCTTGCAGGTAGGGATTGCGGCGCACGACCCAGATGTCGCCCAGCACTTCGTACAGCATGCGCGCCGAGCGGCCCGTGCGGCGCTCGTTACGCAGTTCGTCGAGCGCGGCCCAGGCTTCGTCGCCGAGCAGCCGGATGACGATTTCGCGGTCGGAAAACGACGTGTAGTTATAGGGAATTTCGCGCAGACGCGGTTCGGCATCGGCGGCGACGGTGGCGGCAGCGCCGTTCGGATCGAAAACTTGAGGTGCGTTCATGTTCGGACGATTCGGTAGGTCAGCGATCCGCGCTCATCGCATGTGCGTAACGAGGCGGGCGGATGATCGCTGACAAAGCGCGCGTGGGGCGCAATGCTGGAAATCTTCTAGTGTGCGAAGCCTCGACCGGCGGCCACTGCCCGGGATCGCCGGGGACATGGCAAGGAAGTAAGGGGCCGGTCGCGTCGCGGCGCTCAGATATAGCTACACGATCGTGCATGCCGCACGTGCCGCTGCGCCGCGGGGCGAGCCTCACGCGGGACGGGCATCAAATGGGCGATCCGAGGCTGCCAATGCATCATCCGATCCTTGTTCCAAAATAAGATTCTACCGCATGATCCGCGCGCGCGTTGACGCCGGAATGTCCGTGCGACAAGCCTTTGCGCGTTGGCCTGCCGAAATTCGTCACGAAAATGCCCACGGGCGACCGGCGCGCGCCGGACGCTCGACGCAAGCCGGCGGCAGCGGATTTCTCGACCGTCCGGTCGGCTGGCCGGGTCGCGCGGCGCGCCTTGTCCGTATGGCCGATTGCCGGATCAGGCGCGTCCGGACGAGCGGTTGGCGCTATCATTGATCTTTTCCCGTCCGAAATAGCGCATCGCGCGTGATCCGCATGGCTTCCCACGACTATCTGAAGAAAATCCTCACCGCCCGCGTCTACGACGTCGCGCGTGAGACCGAACTCGAACATGCGCGGAATCTGTCCGCACGGCTGCGCAACCCGATTTACCTGAAGCGCGAAGACAATCAGCCCGTCTTCTCGTTCAAGCTGCGCGGCGCATACAACAAGATGGCGCACATTCCCGCCGACGCCCTCGCGCGCGGCGTGATCACGGCTTCGGCGGGCAATCATGCGCAGGGCGTCGCGCTGTCGGCGGCGCGCATGGGCGTGAAGGCGATCATCGTGGTGCCCGTGACCACGCCTCAAGTGAAGGTCGACGCCGTGCGCGCGCACGGCGGCCCGACCGTCGAGGTCGTGCAGTCGGGCGAATCGTATAGCGACGCCTACGCGCACGCGGTGAAGCTGCAGGAGCAGCACGGCCTGACATTCGTGCATCCGTTCGACGATCCGTACGTGATCGCGGGCCAGGGCACCGTCGCGATGGAAGTGCTGAGCCAGCATCAGGCGCCCATTCACGCCATCTTCGTTCCGATCGGCGGCGGCGGTCTCGCGGCGGGCATCGCGGCGTACGTGAAATCGGTGCGCCCGGAGATCAAAGTGATCGGCGTGCAGACCGACGACTCCTGCGCGATGGCGCAATCGCTGAAGGCGGGCAAACGCGTGACGCTGAACGAAGTTGGCCTGTTTTCGGATGGCACGGCGGTGAAACTGGTCGGCGAAGAGACCTTCCGGCTTTGCCAGGAATATCTCGACGAAGTGCTGACGGTGAACACCGACGCCCTCTGCGCCGCGATCAAGGACGTCTTCCAGGACACGCGCAGCGTGCTGGAGCCGGCCGGGTCGCTGGCCGTGGCGGGCGCGAAACAGTATGCGGAGCGCGAAGGCATCGAGAATCAGACGCTGATCGCCGTGACGTCGGGCGCGAACATGAATTTCGACCGCATGCGCTTCGTCGCGGAACGCGCGGAAGTCGGCGAGGCGCGCGAGGCCGTGTTTGCCGTGACGATTCCCGAAGAGCGCGGCAGCTTCAAGCGCTTCTGCGAACTGGTCGGCACGCGCAGCGTCACCGAGTTCAACTACCGCATCGCCGATTCGAAGTCGGCGCATATCTTCGTCGGCGTGCAGATCCGCAATCGCAGCGAATCCGCGCAGATTCTGGGCGCACTAGAGGCGCATCGCTTCGCGACCGTCGACCTCACCGGCGACGAACTGTCGAAGCAGCACATCCGTTACATGGTCGGCGGACGCTCGCCGCTCGCGCACGACGAACGCCTGTTCCGCTTCGAGTTTCCCGAGCGGCCGGGCGCGCTGATGAAGTTCCTGTCGTCGATGGCGCCGAACTGGAATATCAGCCTGTTCCACTACCGGAATCAGGGTGCCGACTACAGTTCCATTCTTGTCGGCATTCAGGTGCCGTCGGCGGAAGATGCCGAATTCGCGCGCTTTCTCGCGACGCTCGGCTATCCGTACTGGGAAGAGACGGCGAACCCCGTGTACCGCCTGTTCCTCGCGTAACGCGGCGCGCGCATGGCCTTTTCACTCGACGACAAACTGGTGGTGGCGATCTCTTCGCGCGCACTGTTCGATTTCGAAGAAGAGAATCGCGTCTACGAGAAAGGCGATCTGCGCGCGTACGAAGCATTGCAGCGCGAGCGGCTGAACGTGCCCGCGAAGCCGGGCGTCGCGTTTCCGCTGATCCGCAAACTGCTGGCGTTGAATGCGGGCACGCATCGTGTGGAAGTCGTGATCCTGTCGCGCAGCGATCCCATCAGCGGCCTGCGCGCGTTCAGTTCGTGCCGCGAGCACGGGCTTGCCATCGAGCGCGGCGTGTTCACGCGCGGACGCGCGCCGTTCGAATATCTGAAGCCGCTGAATGCGTCGCTGTTTCTGTCGGCCAATCAGGACGACGTGCGCGATGCGCTCACGGCGGGTTTCCCGGCTGCGCGCGTGTTGCCGGAATCGGCGAAAATGGCGAGCAAGTACCCCGACGAAATCCGCATTGCGTTCGATGGCGACGCCGTGCTGTTTTCCGACGAAGCGGAGCGCGTGTTCCAGAACGACGGACTGAGCGCGTTCGTCGGTCACGAGATCGACAACAAGCATTTGCCGCTCGCCGACGGACCGCTGAAGCCTTTGCTGCAGGCGCTGCATCGTCTGCAGACACTCGCCGACGAAGCCGCGCCGATGCACATTCGCACCGCGCTGGTGACGGCGCGCTCGGCGCCTGCGCACGAGCGCGCGATTCGCACGCTGATGGCCTGGAACATCGAAATCGACGAAGCGATGTTTCTTGGCGGACTCGACAAAAGCGCGTTTCTGCGCGAGTTCGAGCCGGACTTTTTCTTCGACGACCAAATTCGCCACTGCGAATCGGCCCGCGTCGTGACGGCGACGGGCCATGTCGTGAGTGGCATCGTGAACGCATCATGACACCCGAACAATCACCGCTGGGCAAGCCAGCTGCCTATACCGAGCAGTACGACGCATCGCTGCTCTTTCCGATCGCGCGCAAGAACGCGCGCGATCAGATCGGCATCGGCGCGACGCTGCCGTTTTTCGGCACGGACATCTGGAACGCGTACGAGCTATCGTGGCTGAACGCGCGCGGCAAGCCGCAGATCGCGATCGCCACGTTTTACATTCCCGCCGAATCGCCGAATATCGTCGAGTCGAAGTCGTTCAAGCTGTACCTCGGCTCGTTTGCGCAGACTTCGTTCGATTCGATCGAGACGGTGCGCGACACCATCAAGCGCGATGTGTCGGCGGCATGCGGCGCGTCCGTGTCGCTGCATCTGTATCCGCCCGCGGAGTTTCCGAAGCTGGCGCTCGACGAGTTCGAAGGGACGTCGCTGGATCGGCTCGATCTGGACACGGATGTGTATCAGCCGGACGCATCGTTGCTGAAGGCGGCGCTGGATGAAGCGCCCGTCGAGGAGACGCTGTTCTCCAATCTGCTGAAATCGAATTGTCCAGTGACGGGTCAGCCGGATTGGGGCTCGGTGCAGATCCACTACGTCGGGCCGCAGATCGATCAGGCTTCGTTGCTTCGATACATCATTTCGTATCGGACCCATACGGGGTTTCATGAACAGTGCGTCGAGAAGATTTTTCTCGATGTTCTGCAGGCTTGTCAGCCTGTGAAGCTCGCTGTTTATGCGCGCTATACGCGGCGCGGAGGACTCGATATCAATCCGTTTCGGACCAATTTCAATCTGCCGATGCCGGATAATTTGCGTACTGCGCGGCAGTGATTTTTTGGTTTTTCTGTCTTTTTTCTGTTTGTTTGCAACGCTGATTTTTTGCGGGCATCCGCTCTTTGCCTCTGGTTTATTGGCGTTGCCCCTGTGCGGGGCGGCACCTACTTTTCTTTGCCGCGGCAAAGAAAAGTAGGCAAAAGAAAACCGCTCACACCGCCAGCCCTCGTTCCTACCCACGGGCTCTCAACGTCCCCACACTTCACGCGGCAATGTTCTCACCCAGGTTCGTTGCCTGCGTTCTCTCCATTGGCCTCACCCGCTTCACGCACCCGCAGCAGAGCTAACCACGTCCGTGGGGCGATGTCCTCATGCGGCAAACTATGTGTAGGTTGTCCCGCCGTTGGAGACTGCGCACGACGAAAACCCCCGCGCACCGAGGGTTTCCTGTGTGGCGCGAGGGTCGACACAGAGTTTGCCGCACAAGGGCTCAAATCATCTGGCGTGGCTGTTTGTTGTACCGACGTACGAAGCGTGTGAGGCGCTGTTTAGCGCGCTGGCAACTTACGCGAGCCGAAGCGGGAAGGCGTGAAGGATGGGGCGTTGAGAGCCCGTGGGCACACGTCAAGCGGCTCGGTGTGAGCCGCTTTCTTTTGCCTACTTTTCTTTGCGGCTGCAAAGAAAAGTAGGTGCCGCCCCGCACAGGGGCAACGCTAATAGACCAGAGACAAAAAGCGGATGCCACCAAACAAAAAAACCTTAAGCCGCAGGCTTCTTATACGCGACGCAGTCAACTTCAACCTTACAGTCGATCACCATCGACGACACCACACACGCCCGCGCAGGCGGATTCGCGCCAAAGTACTCCTTGAACACCTTATTGAACGAAGCAAAATCACGCGCATCGTCGAGCCACACGCCACACCGCACGACGTGCTCCGGCCCATACCCGGCCTCGGTCAGAATGGCGAGAACGTTCTGAATCGCCTTGTGCGACTGCTCGACGATCCCGCCGTTGATCACCTCGCCGTTCTCCATCGGCGTCTGCCCCGACACGAACAGCCAGCCATCCGCCTCGACCGCGCGCGCAAACGGCATCACCTGACCGCCCGTGCCCTTGCCACCTTCAACGCCATAACGCTTCATCGTTCAACTCCTGTAACGTAAGCGCGCCCGCAACCCCTGCGGGCGCAAAAATTCAGAATGCCTGCGCAAGCTCCGCACGCGACGCCGCCGTCGCACCGCGCGCGACAAACCGGCCCGCGCGCTCACCCGTCAGCTTGCCCTCCCGATACGACAGCACGCCATTCACCCACACGGCATCGATGCCGTCGGCGGCCTGTTGCGGCTTGTCGAACGTTGCCGCGTCGCGCACGCGCGCCGGGTCGAACAGCACGAGATCGGCGTGATAGCCGATATGCACTTCGCCGCGCTCTTTCAGGCCGAAGCGCCGCGCGGACAGGCTCGTCATCTTGCGAATCGCTTCTTCGAGCGGAATCAGTTTCTGGTCGCGCGCATAGTGGCCGAGCACGCGCGGAAACGCGCCCCACAAGCGCGGATGCGGCAACGGATCATTCGGCAAGCCGTCGGAGCCGACCATCGTCGCGGGATGCGACAGGATGCGCCGCACGTCGTCCTCTGACATGTTGTGATACACCACACCCGCCGGTTGCAGGCGCTTGCCCGCCTCCTGCTGCGTCACGCCCCATTCGGCGGCGATGTCCTTGATCAGCTTGCCCGCCATCTCCGGATGCGGCGTCGACCACGTCACCGTGATGTCGATATCGCCCGTCACCTGCTTCAGATCGAGCGTCGACGAACTGCGGTTGTACGGATAACAGTCGCAACCGACAGGATGAAACTGCCGCGCGCCTTCGAGCGACGCGAGCACCTCCGCACTGCGTCCCCAGTTCGACGGCCCCGCGCACTTCAGATGCGAAATCACGACAGGCACGCGCGCGTGCCTGCCGATCCGGTACGCCTCGTCCATCGCATCGAGGATCGCGTCGAACTCGGTGCGCATGTGTGTCGTGTACAGCGCGCCCGCCGCCGCGAGCGGCTCCGCGAGCGCCATGACTTCTTCCGTCGGCGCAGCGAAGGCCGAGCCATACGCGAGCCCCGAACTCAAACCGAGCGCGCCGTTCGCGAGCGCCTCTTCGAGCTGCGCGCGCATGCCTTCGATTTCCTGCGCCGTCGCCGCGCGATCGAGCCGGTCCATGTGGTTGTTGCGCAGCGCCGTATGGCCGATCAGCGCGCCGACGTTCACGGAAGGCTGCGCCGCGTTCACAGCCTCGACATAGGCAGCGAAGGTCGGATACGCGAACGCGTCGCGCTCGCCGAGCAGGTTCATCGGATCGGGCGGATCACCCTTGAGCGCAACAGGCGACGCGCTGATCCCGCAATTGCCGACGATCACCGTCGTCACGCCCTGCGTGATCTTCGGCAGCATTTGCGGCGAGCGGATCACGTGCGTGTCGTCGTGCGTGTGCACGTCGATGAAGCCGGGCGCGAGCGCGCGGCCGTTCGCCTCGATCACCTCTTCGGCGAGCCAGTTCGACAGATTGCCGATCGCGGCGATCTTCCCATTTCGCAGCGCGACGTCGCGCTCGACAGGCGGCGCGCCCGTGCCATCGTACAGTTGCGCGCCGACGATCAGCGTATCGGCGGCTTCGGGATGCGAATGCATGGATCAGTCTCCTAGCGGTTGTCGGTCGCCGCCGCCGCGATGCGCATCGAGCGCATGCTTCATGCGGCGCAGCAGTTCGCGGCTCTCGTCGCCGAGGCTCACGGCCAGTTCGGTGACGAGCACGTCGAGCGCCATCATCATTGCGTAGCGCGATGACGACGGCTTGTAGATGAAATCGGTTTCGAACGCGACGATGGGGATCACCCAGTCCGCGAGCTTCGCAAGCGGCGACGCGGGCGCCGTCACCGTGATCAGCGTCGCGCCGTAGCTGCGCGCGATGCCGCAACTGTCCACCATCTCGGGCACGCGGCCTGTCGTCGACAGTGCGATCACCACGGTATCGCGGGAAACCGTCGATGCCACCATGCGCTGCAACAGACCATCCTGATACGTCGCGACGGGCCGCCCCAGACGCACGAGCCTAAAACGCATCTCGTCGGCGAGCGCGGTCGAGCCGCCGCCCATGCCGAACACGTAAATCATGCGCGCTTCGCGCAAGGCGGCCGCGGCCTGCGCAACGGGCGCCTGGCACAGCAGCTGATGGTTGTGCGTAAGCGCCGTTTGCAACTCGTCGAACACGCGCGTGGCAAGCGGCTCGGGCATGTCGGCCTGCGCGCTGGTTTGCAGGAACCGCTGGCCGACTGCCGCTGCCTGCGCGAGCCGCAGCTTCAGCTCGCGCACATCGCGGCAACCGACGGCCTTTGCAAAGCGCGTCACCGTCGCGACACTCACTTCCGCCTGCTCGGCGAGCGCGCCGATGCTCGCGCGCGACGCGCCCGTCAGATCGTCGAGAATCAGCGCCGCGACCTTGCGCTCGGCCGAGCGCAACCCGGGCGCGCATTCGGCAATGCGTGCGACGATGTCGAAGGCGACGGGCTCGGCAGACGTATTCATGGCTCATACTTGCCCACGCGCCACCGCTAACATCGCTCGCGGCGGCCGTGGTACTAAATAACATTTCATCGAACATCGTACTTTCGGTAACATATGGAAGTCAACTTCGATTCGATTTAACTGGACGATGGAGCAGGATGACATGAAAGTTACAAACTATCAGGGAGCCACGATTGACCCGTACAGCAAGGGTTTGGGCAACGTGCCGGGGACGAGCATCCAGCTGGCGGACGCAGCGCGACTCGAATGGAATCTGCTCGACGAGGACGTGAGCCTGCCCGCGGCCGTTCTCTACGCGGACCGTATCGAACACAACCTGAACTGGATGCAGAAGTTCGTCGCTGAATACGGCGTGAAGCTCGCGCCGCATGGCAAGACGACGATGGCGCCGCAACTGTTTCGCCGCCAGCTCGAAACGGGCGCATGGGGCATCACGCTTGCCACCGCGCATCAGGTGCGCGCCGCGTATCACGGCGGCGTGTCGCGCGTACTGATGGCGAACCAGCTGGTCGGCAAACGCAACATGCTGATGATCGCCGAACTGCTCAGCGATCCCGATTTCGAGTTCTTCTGTCTGGTGGATTCCGTCGAGGGCGTCGAGCAACTTGGCACGTTCTTCGGCTCGGTGAAGAAGCAGTTGCAGGTGCTCGTCGAACTCGGCGTGCCGGGCGGCCGCACGGGCGTGCGCGACGAATCGCAGACGCAGGCCGTGCTCGATGCGATCGCGCGCTATCCCGATTCGCTGAAGCTCGCGGGCGTCGAACTGTACGAAGGCGTGCTGAAGGAAGAACAGGAAGTACGCGACTTTCTGCGCAGCGCGGTGAAGCTCACGCTCGAACTGTCGGACAAGGGACGCTTCGCACGCACGCCGGCCGTGCTGTCGGGCGCGGGCTCGGCTTGGTACGACGTGGTCGCCGAAGAGTTCGCGAAGGCTTCGCGCAAGGACCGCATCGAGATCGTGCTGCGTCCGGGCTGCTATCTGACGCACGACGTCGGCATCTACAAGAAGGCGCAGACGGATATCTTCAAGCGCAATCCTGTCGCGAAGCGCATGGGCGAAGGCCTGTTGCCCGCGCTGCAATTGTGGGCATACGTGCAGTCGATTCCCGAGCCGGATCGCGCGATCATCGGTCTCGGCAAGCGCGATTCAGCGTTCGACGCCGGCCTGCCCGAACCCGCGAAGCACTATCGCCCCGGCACGCAAACGCCGCGCGATATCGCCGCAGATGAAGGCTGGGAGATTTTCGGTCTGATGGATCAGCACGCGTATTTGCGGATTCCCGCAGGCGCCGATCTGAAAGTCGGCGACATGATCGCGTTCGACATCTCGCATCCGTGCCTGACGTTCGACAAGTGGCGTCAGGTGCTCGTGCTCGATCCGTCGTATCGCGTGACGGAAGTGATCGAAACGTTCTTCTGATTGTTCTTCGATCGGGGCGGCGCCGCTCGTATTCCGATCAGATGCCGGTCGGCGCCGTCTTCTCGCGCGTAGTTCAGCGCCCGGCTTGCGCCGCTTCGCCTGCGCCCGCCGCGGCCACTTCGCCGATACGCGCCTCGAGCATCGTCAGCGCGCCCGACAATCCCGCCAGCACATCGTCCGGCAACGCTGCCATCGTGTCGTGCAGAAACGCGTTGCGACTCGGCAGGCTCGATTCGATCGCGGCGCGGCCCGCCTCCGTCAGCTTCACGTTCGTGATGCGGTTGTCGCGTTCATCCATGCTGCGCGCGATCCAGCCCATCGCTTCGAGCGATTTCAACTGACGCGTCAGCGCGCCGGGATCGATGCGCAAGCGCTCGACCAGCTTCTTCTGCGACGATTCGCCTGCCTGCTCGTACAGCGCGAGCAGAATGCGCCAGCGCGGCATCGGATGACCGACGCGTCCTTCGAACGCCGACATGAACGCCCGGTAAGTACGCCCGAACTGATGCAGGATAGCGACGCGGTCCTGTTCTTCCATGATGTTTCTTTGATTTCAATGCGCGAAGACGCCGGTCAATCCGCGTGGATGACGGGCTCGATCTGCTTGCGCAGTTTAACGGGCGGCACGCGCCGGCTCTGCCAGATCGCGAACAGCGACACCAGCGCGCCGAGCGCGAGGCCAATATGGATCGCGCCGACCAGCGACTCGCGCGCCGATTCCAGCAGCACGGCGCCATTGTGCCCTGCTTGCGCCAGCTCGTTCAAAAGCGTGTGCTGCGCGTCGCGATTGACGAGGATCTGCGGATCGCCGAGATCGGCGAACCACTGGCTCGCGCGGTCGGCCTCGAGCGCGTCGCGCACGCCGCTCGCATACATGTGCGTGACGAGCGTGCCCGTCAGCGCCGTGCCGATCATCCCGCCGATCATCCGCAGCGATTGCAGCAGCGCGGTCGCGATGCCGAGATGCTCCCGGCCCGCCGTCTGCTGCGCGAACACGGTGAGATTGGGCAGCACGAAGCCGAGTCCCAGACCGCCCAGCGTCATGAACAGCATCAGCAGCCAGTGCGGCATCGTGCGCGTCGCGACCACCACGCCGAGCGACGCCGCCGCGAACAGCGCAAAGCCGACGTACAGCATCACGTTCGGATTCGGAATGCGCGACACGATGCGCCCGTTCGCAATGCTGCCGATCGTAATGAACACGACGAGCGGCGTGATCACGAGGCCCGCCTCGTTCGGCATCATGCCGAAGCCGCCCTGAAACAGGAGCGGCGCGTAGAACAGCAGCGAGAACATCGCGAAGCCGCCGAGCACGGCAAGCACGAAGAGCGCGGCGAGGCTCGGGTTGCGGAACATGTCGACGGGAAGAATGGCCTGCGCAAAGCGCTTTTCCCAGTGCCACAGCGCAATCGCGCATGCGGCGCCGACGAGCAGCAGCACGCCCGCCGACGCCGTCACGCCATGCTTCGGCAGCATTTCGACGAACATCTGCAGGCTGCCGAGCGACAGCGCGATCAGCAGCGCGCCCGGCCAGTCGAGCCGCATCTTGCCTTCATGGACGACATGCCGCAGATGCGGCAGGTAGCGCCACACGAAGAACAGCGACAGCAAGCCGACGGGCAGATTCACGTAGAACACCGAACGCCAGCCGTAGTACTGCGTCAGAAATCCGCCGAGCGACGGCCCGACGGCATTCGCGATGCCGAACGCCGAACTCATCAGCACCTGCCAGCGCAAGCGCACGACGGAATCGGGAAACAGGTCGGGAATGCAGGCGAACGCGGTGCCGACCAGCATGCCGCCGCCGATGCCCTGCAGCCCGCGCGCGATCACCAGAAACAGCATGTTGTTGGCCGCGCCGCACAGCACGGAAGCCGCCGTGAACACGATGATCGACGCGATCACGAAGGGCTTGCGTCCGTAGTAATCGCCGAGGCGCCCGAAGATCGGCACCGTGATCACCGACGTCAGCAGATACGACGTCGCGACCCACGCGTACAGCTCGAAACCCTTTAGATCGGCCACGATGGTCGGCAGCGCGGTGCCGACCACGGTCTGGTCGAGCGCGACGAGCATCGAGACAAAAGAGACGCCGAGCATCGCCAGCAGCGACTCCCGGAACGGCAAAACTTGCCCACTCGAATGATGGGCGGCGGTATGGACGGCCATTTTTGATGGAACAACAGTTGACGAGTCAACGATATGGAATCATACCACGCTGAACGGTTCTAAACCGGGTGCGTCCGAACGCTGGTTTGCGCATTGCTCTTCGGTGGACGCGTCCGAAAAAATCCGAAATTCAGGGAGATTCATGGATCAGACCACCCTTGCCGCCGTGCCGCTTTCCGCCGACGATCTCGCGGCGCTGCGGCGCGCCAAACACGAGCTGGAAAGCCCGGCCCTGACGATGAAGCTCGCCAGCATCGTCGGCGCGCCGATGGAGAAGCTGATTGCGCGGCTGCCGTCCATTGCCAGCGACAAGGTCAACGACGCGACGCAGGTCGCGCTGCGCAAATGTCTGCAGATCGCGCTGCGCACGCTCGGGCGTCCGATGGGCGGCGCGCCGCTCGGCGTCAGCGACCGGCCGAGCAATCTGCTGCACAAGTTCGCCGTCGCCACCACGGGCGCGGCGGGCGGCGCGTTCGGACTGTTCGCGCTGCCCGTCGAGTTGCCCGTCACGACGACGCTGATGTTCCGCTCGATCTGCGACGTCGCGCGAAGCGAGGGCGAGGACCTGACTTCCGTCGATACGCAACTGCAGTGTCTGAGCGTGCTCGGCATGGGCGGCACGTCGAAAGCCGACGACGACGCCGACTACGGCTACTTCATCATGCGCGGCGCGCTGGCGCAGGCGGTCTCGAAGGCATCGTCGGAGATCGCGACGAAGGGGTTCACGACGCACGGATCGGCGGCGCTGCTGCGTCTGTTGAGCACGATCGCGGCGCGTTTCTCCGTGCAGGTCAGCGAGCAGATCGCCGCGAAGTCGATCCCGGCGATCGGCGCCGTGCTCGGGGCGATGGTCAACACCGTGTTCATCGACCACTTCCAGCAGGTCGCGCATGGCCACTTCACGGTGCGCCGGCTCGAACGGCAATACGGCACGCAAGTCGTGCAGGCCGCCTATCAGACGATCGACGTTTCGCTCGACGGTTGAACGGCGCGCGCGGCGCCTGTCACGCGCAACGCGAAGCGCGCGGCGAGATCGAGTGAGCGACGCGCCTCGGGAATGAACGGCGCCCACAGTTGCCACACGTGCGGCATCTTGCGCCAGACGTCCAACTCGACTTCGACGCCCGCCGCGCGCGCCTTGTCGGCCACGCGTCGCGAATCGTCGAGCAGCACTTCCGTGCTGCTCACCTGGATGAAGAGCGGCGGCAAGCCTTTCGGGTCCGCGTAAAGCGGCGACGCATACGGATGCGTGGCGGGCGTATCGGCGAGATAGAGCTTCGCGGCCCGCGCAATGGACGGGCCGTGGAACATCGGATCGATGCCGTCGTTGGTTTGCAGCGATGCGCCCGTCGCCGCAAGATCGGTCCACGGCGAAAACAGGATTGCGCCGGCGGGCAACGGCCCGCCTGCATCGCGCAACGCGACCAGCGTCGCGAGCGAAAGCCCGCCGCCCGCCGAATCGCCGGCAATCACGATCGATTCCGGCTTCGTTCCCTCTTCGAGCAGATGTCGATAAGCGGCGAGCGCATCGTCGAGCGCAGCGGGAAACGGATGCTCGGGCGCGAGCCGGTAGTCGAGCGAAAACACGCGCGCGCCGCTGCGCGCGGCAAGGCCGAACGAAGCCGCGCGATGCGTCTGCGGCGAGCAGAAGTAATAGCCGCCGCCATGCAGATAGAGGATCGTGGCCGCATGCTTGCCGTCGACTCGCGTCAGCCACTCGCCGCGCAACGGCCAGTCATGTGCGCCGTATCGTTCGTGCAGGGTCCAGCCCGACGGCACGCGCGGCGTGTACGCGCGCTTCGCGGTCAGGTTGCGGGCGCGTTCCGCGCTGATCGTCGGATGCCGCGTCTGCGGATGAAACTGACGGCGCAAGAACCAGCATGCCAAAGCGCTTTGCCAACTCATCGGAACACTCTCCGTCGACGGTCATCCAGCAATGGTACTTGGCTTTGGCTCGGGTTCGGTCGAAAGCGGCTTTCCACTGATGACGCACAACCCACTCGCCGTCAGAAAAGAAAATGGCCCGAACCGCCACTGACGGTTCCGGCCACCAAGTTCGACGCGCGCGAACGTTTAGTTCGCCGGCAGCAACTGACCGCGAATCTCGCCCGTCGGGTTCTGCGCCGTGTGAATGTTGAAGTACCACTGCCCCGCCATCAGGTCCGTAACCTGTTGTTCCGTCAGCGTCACGGAACCCTTGATCGGACTGCCGAGCGCGTTCTTGTCGATGGGCACCTGCACCTTCGCGTTCTGCCCGACAGGCGCTGGGCCGTGGAAGTGCGCCATCGTCGCTGCACCCGACAGGCCTTCGTACGTCGCCGTCCACTTCAGCATTCTGGTCGACGTATCGAACGTGGCATCCAGCGCGCCGTGACCGCGGCTCACGCGCGGCGGCACTTCGCTCGACGGTTCGAGGTCGGCCTTCATTTCCACCGTATCCGCAAGCGCGACACCCGATGCCAGCGCCCACAACACGACCATCATGCTCAGCTTTCGAATCGCAATCATTGTTCTCTCCGAGTCTTTTTGCGCGCGCGCCGCGACCGCTGCCATCGCCGCAAGGTTGAAGCGTCTTCCGACTGACGCACGGGCCATCGCCAGCACATGCCAGCACATACTATTGCAAATCGATGCACCGCGCGTGACGCATGCGCAGTCGCGCCAGACGTTGCGAAGTGCGCAGAGATTCCGTTCAGGCAAGCAACGCCGCCTGCTCTTCGATGCCGTCGAGCATCGCGTTGCACGCGCGCACGAGCGCGTGGCCTTCGCTACGCAATGTGTCCGGCGCAGAACCGTTGAATAGCCGCCGGTAATCTTCGAGCGCGCGCAGCAGCGGCGGATACTGCAGCACGCCCGCCGCGCCAGCGACGCGATGGTGCCATTGCCGCAAGGCGGCAACATCCGGATAGCGCAGCAGCGGCGAGAGCGCGCGCATATCGTCGCGCACAGCCGACACGAATGCATCGAGCAACGACTTGACCGTCGATTCGCTGCCCCATATCTGCGTCAATTGACTGAGATCGACGGGAACGAAGGCGGTGTTGTCGACGCTCTGCGCATGCAGGTCCGACATGGCGGCGCCCGACGCGTCGCCTTGCACGGCCGGCCGCGCGTGATCGGCACCGAACCAGCGGTTCAGGTATTCGCGCAACGTGGCGAGCCGCGTCGGCTTGACGAGACAATCGTCCATTCCCGCTTCGCGGCACGCCTTCAGATCTTCCGGCGCGGTGTTCGCTGTGATGCCGAGGATGGGCAGCCGCGCGCCCGTCGACCGTTCCCGTTCTCGCACGGCACGCGCGAGATCGTAGCCGGACAGTCTCGGCATGTGGCAATCGGTGATGAGGAAGCCGTACGGCGTCGCTTCGAGCGCTTCGAGCGCTTCGACGCCGTCGTTGACGACGTCGCACGCGAAGCCCAGCAGCGCGAGTTGATGACGGATCAATTCCTGGTTGACGGGATGATCCTCGGCGACGAGCACGAGCCGCCCCGTCGCGATCGCGCGTTCGCGGTCCGGCGGCGTGACGCTGGCTTCCGCTTCGCGTTGCTGCTGCGCGCGCGTCGGCGACAAGCCCGTCAGCGCGGCGGCGCACGCTACGCCCAGTCCGCGCCACGAAATTGGATTGGTGCTCACGCGCACGGCATTGTCGACGATCCGATAGCCGGTCGGCTTCGGCTTCTCGGTCAGCACGACCACTTTCGCGCCCGACTGCGCGACGGCGTCGGGCACTTCCATGCCTTCGCCGACGAAGATCAGATCGACATCGCGCAATGCCTGCAGATCAAGCAGTTCGCGCCGGTCGCGCGCCGTGCAGCGAGTCTCGATGCCGAGCGCCGCCGCGAAGTGCGCGAGCGCGTGCGCGACGGGCACATCCGCCGTGACGACGAGGCCGCGCTTGCCGCGCAGTCCGCCTGCCCTGTAATGCTGCGCTTCGACGGGCATCCGCAGCCGCAGCGTCATGCAGGTGCCCTTGCCGGGCGCGCTCGACAGCGACAACGTGCCGCCCATCAATGCAACCAGCTTGCGGCAGATCGTCAGGCCGAGGCCGGTGCCACCGAAGCGCCGCGTCGTCGACGACTCCGCCTGTACGAACGGTTCGAACAGCCGCGCCTGCACGTCGGGCGCGATGCCGATGCCCGTGTCGTCGACGGAAATTTCGACCATCTGGGCCGCCTCGTTCTGCTCGACCACTTTCACCTGGACGTCGACCTCGCCTTGCGGGGTGAACTTGATGGCATTGCCAAGCAGATTGAATAGGATTTGTCGCAAGCGGACGCTATCGCCACGCAGCGTCGCGGCCACTTGCGGCTCGATATCGACGCGCACCTTCAGACCTTTCTCGTGCGCGCGACCTGCCAGCAGACCCACAGCGGTATCGACGAGATCGCGCAAGTCGAAAGGCTCGGATTCGATCGTCAGGCGCCCGGCCTCAATTTTCGAATAGTCGAGCAGATCATCGAGAATCTGCAGCAGCGCGCCCGCCGACTCGTGAATCATCCCGAGCATTTCGCCCTGGTCGGCATCGAGCCGCGTGCGCTCCAGCACTTCGACGAGACCCAGCACGCCGTTCATTGGCGTGCGGATTTCGTGGCTCATCATCGCGAGGAAATCGTCTTTGGCGCGCGAGGCCGCTTCCGCCAGATCACGCGCGCGCGCCAGTTCGTCGGCGCGCAGCCGCTCGATGTCGCTCGACCCAATAGCCGCTCCAGACCGTGGCGCCCGACGGCTCGCGACGCGGCACGAGCGCCGCGCGCACCCAGCGCTGCTCGGCCGCGCCGTCGATCCGGAACTCGAGCCGCACCGGCTCCGACAACTGCGCCGAGTGCTCGAGCGCGGCCACGACGCCTGCACGGTCGTCGGCGCAAATCGTGCCGAAATCGAGCGCGCCGCTGCGCATCAGCGCGGCACTGTCGTAACCGAACAGATGCTCCGTGTCGCCGCCGACGTACGGGAACGTGTACTTGCCGTCGAGCCCGCGGCGCAGCTGGAACACGACGGCCGGCAGCGAACCCGTCACGTCGGCGAGCCGCCGCTGCGTTTCGCTCGCGAGCCTTTCGGCGCGACGGATATCGGTGATATCGACAACCGTGCCCAGCACGCAGACGGGCGCGCCTTCCGGTCCGTTGCACACGTTCACGCAAAAGAGGCCGTGGCGGCTGTCGCCGTCGGCGTCTTCGAACTCCAGCTCGATCTCTTTGGGTGTGGTGCCCGTCAGCACGTCGCGGGTCAGTTGCTCGAGCCGCAGGCCGTTGTTCTCACCCCACGCGCGCACCCCAGCGCTCGTTCGACCGATGACGGCGTCGCGGCCGAGCCCCGTTGCCTGCTCATAGGCCCGGTTGACGGCGATATAGCGTCCAAGCAGATCTTTCGCGACGAGCGGATACGGCACCATCTCCATCACGGTCTGCTGGAAGTTCAGCTGCGATTCGAGCTCGCGCTCCGTGCGTTCGCGCAACGCGACTTCGCGCTGCAGCAGCATGTAGGCGCGCAGCGTCACTAGCAACACGACGCCAATGCCGATGAGCACGGGCAACAGCCGCAGCGCCGTCACGCTCCAGCCGCTGCGCGTCGGCGCATCGCCCGTCACCCATTTCTGGCGGATGTGCTGCCGCTCCGACGCCGGCATGGCGAGCAGCGCGCGGTCGATCAGCTCGGCAAGCGGCGCAAGATCGGGACGCACGGCGAAGCCGACGGCCTCTGGCTCGCGCACCGTACCGACGATCTTTAGTACGCCTGAGTATCGCTGCGTGAGCTCGGCGTCGACCTCGGCGACGTTGCCAACCAGCGCGTCGGCGCCGCCCGCCGCGAGCCGGTTCAGCGCCGCGCTCACGTTCGTCACGATCTGCACGTGCTCGGGCGTCACGCCGTACTGATGGAACGGCACCGACCCCTGACTGTGCGCGGATACCACGACGCGCCGCGCCGCGAAATCGGTCAGGCTGCGCGCGGCAGGCTCGCTCTCGCGCGCGACGATGACAAGCGGATAGGTTTCGTAAGGTTGCGTGAAGGTTGCCTTCGACAGCCGCGGGTCGCTACGCGTGGCCGTGGCGAGAAGCGCGACATTACCGCGGCCGAAATCGGCGATGGTCGTCGGCCAGTCCTTCGCCGGCACGCGATGGAACGTGAGCCCCAGCGTGCGGCTCAGATAGTCGAGATAGTCGGCGGCGACGCCCGACAGGCGGCCCAGATCGTCGAGCGTGCTGAAAGGCGTCCAGTCGCTGTCGAAGCCGATGGACAGCGGCGGCAGCGACGCGAGCCACGCACGCTCGTCCTGGCTCAGCACGAGATTCGCGCTAGACGGCGCCGAGCGCGCGCCGATGCTGCCGCCAAGCCAGCGCGCGCGAATGCGAGCCTGGTCTTCGAGTGGCATCGCGTTCAGTCCGCGATCAAGCTCGTCGCGCAAGTCGCTTTTTGCCACGGGGACGCCAAAACGCATGTCGCTGATGGGCCCCGTCTCTTCGAATGCAATGCCGAGGCTCATGAAATCCGGACTCGCCAGATACCGGCGCACGGCGGGCGTGAAGCCGAAATATACGTCGGCCTCCCCCTGCTTGACGGCGCGCAATGCGGACGGCGTGTCGGCGAACGTGTCGATTTGCGCGCGCGGAAAGCGATTGCGCAGGCTGGAGATAAGCGCGAATCCGCGTTCCACCGCGATGCGCGCGTTTTGCAACTGCTCGGGAGCGGACAAGGCCAGCGCGTTGCCGGCGAGCGTCACGGCCGACGTCGACCCGCGGAAATACGGCATCGTGAACGACAGGCAATGCTCACGCTCAGGCGTGCGCGCCATGCTCGTCAGAACGTCGACGCGATTCGCGCACGCCGCTGCCAGCAATTGCTCCATGTCCGGAAAGGCTTTCGTCTCGATTTCGACATTCGGACCGATGACAGCCCGCAGATAATCGGCGCTCAATCCGGTGAGCTTGCCCTCGTCGAGCATCTCGAACGGCGACCAGCCACTCGCGAGCACACCGACGGTCACCTTCGGCGGCACCGGGCGGGGCACGGCGCCAGGCGCCGCGTTCGCCAGCGGAACGCCCGAAAGCGCGACCAACACCGCGAAGGCTGCTGCCAGCATGTGGCGAATAGCGGACGCTAAGGCGTGGCTTGTGAAACAACGGGAAAAGAATGCGAAAGCGCGCGAAAAATACATGGGAGCGCACTCAAGCCGATTCGCCGCGCCGGCTCTTGGGGTGCTGGCGCGCGAACGCACGCTGGGCGCCGTTGAAGAGACGCGAATGCAGCAAACCGGCAAGCACGCCTCCAGCGAGCGGCGCCGCCCAGAAAAGCCAGAGCTGGTCGAGCGCCCAGTCACCGACAAAGATGGCCGGTCCCGTAGACCGCGCGGGATTCAGCGAGGCGTTGGTCACCGGCAGCGCGACGACGTAACTGAGCGTCAGCCAGACCCCTTCGATGACAGGACCGATCAGCGTCCCCGACTTGCCCTTGGAGACCAGCAGGCGCGCCATCACGAAAGCGAAGGTCATTGTCACTTCCACCGTCAGGGCGGAATGCAGCCGATAGTCGGCGGGAGAGTGATCGCCGTATCCGTTGGCGCCGAATTCGCTCGCCGCGAGCTCGAAGCCGGGACGCCCGCTTGCCACGAACGCGAGCAGCGCGGCACCCGCTACCGCGCCGAGGATCTGCGCGGCGATGTACGGCGCGAGATCGCGCACCGGGAAGCGTTGCGCCGTCACGAGCGCGACGGTTACGGCAGGATTGAAATGCGCGCCCGAAAAGCGCCTGAGTACATAAGTGGCCGTTGCCAGCGCGAGACCGAACGCCAGGGGGATCGCCAGCACGCAGTTGCCTTGCGCGCCCGTGTCGAGCACTGTCGTGCCGCATCCGACGAACACGAACCACGCCGTCCCCGCACCTTCGCTGACCAATCGCCTTCCCAGTCCTGACATGCGTCCTCCGCTAGCTGCGCCGCCCGGAGAGCCTTCCCGGACGGACTTACCATGTCGCGCCCGGTGTCGATTGATCTGCGTATCGAATCAATTGCAAGGCGCCGCGCTCCCACGAGCCGGGAGTCCAACAGAACATTGTTGGTTTAGCGAGCTAAACGGGGAATCGGATAACTCCGAAAAAGCGGTCACGTCAGTCCAATCTGACACGCGTAGTCGATCACGTCGGCTTCCGTTTCTAGACCCAGCTTGCGCATCGCATTGCGCTTCTGTGTGCTGATGGTCTTCGCGCTTCGATTCAGTCTGAGCGCGATCTGGCTGATGGTCATGCCGCTCACATACATCGTGAAAACCTTCCATTCACCGGCGCTCATCACGCCTGCGCGCGGTTGCGGCGAACCGGCGGCTGCGATCGCGGCGCGAGCGTGATCAGACAGGTAACCTTGGCCCGTCAGCGCCGCGTCGATTGCGTGAAGCAGCGATGCGGTGATATCGCGCTTGTCGACGACGGCCGCAATGCCGTACTGCATCAGCCCCAACAGGCTCGAAGCCTGATGGATCATGGTGAGCACCACGACGGGCAGTTGAGGCGCGTGATGCAATAGCTGCCGCAGAAACTGGATCGCGTTGCTCTCGCCATCGATCCCCGGCATGCCGATATCCGTGACGACGACGTCACAGGTGCACGAATCGAGCAACGCGGCGAGCGATTGCGTATCGACCGCCTCGCCGACTACCGAGACGTGGGCGATTATGCCTAGCAGGTGCCTCACGCCTTCGCGCACGCACGCGTGATCGTCCGCGACGATGACGCGGATCTTGTTTTCCATCTTGTTGTGTTCTTGTTCCAGGGCTGTCGCCAACATACCGTGCCGCATGTGCAGACTGGCAGCGTCAGCCCCCCGCGCTGATCCTGCTTGCGGCGTTGCTCGGATCGTCCGGCACGAGACCATGCTCGACGGCGAACCTGAACAGGTCGGCGTCGCTTTGCAGCGACAGCTTGCGCATCGCCGTGCATTTCTGCGCACTGATCGTCTTCACGCTGCGGCCTAGCCTTAACGCGATTTCCGTCACGCCCCGCCCCGTTGCGTAGTGCGTCAGCACCTCGAGTTCGCGCCGCGACAGCACCTGCCTGACATGGTCGATCCGGCGCGACAGCGTCGCATCGGCAAGCAGCGTGCGGATGGCGGGGCCGATGTAGCACTCGCGCGCCAGCGCGGTGATGATCGCCACGTGGATCAGGTCCATCCGGTCGCGCTTGCTGACAACGGCGCCCACGCCGACACCGATTACCTTCTGCAGCAAGTCGGCCGAGGTCTCCATGGTCAGAACGACGACCACGACTTCAGGATGCCGCTCCTTGAACTGACGGATCATGTCGATGCCATCCCCGTGCACGCCGCCGGGCATGTGCAGATCCAAAACGACGAGTTCGCATTTCACGCGCTGCGCTTCGGCGAACAACTCAGACGAATCTGCCGCTCGCCCAACAATCTCGATGTTCGGGAATCCAGACATCAGATTCTCCATCGCGAGCAGGACCAGCGGATGGTCGTCGGCGATGATGGTGCGGATTGGCAGCGCCATGTCTTTCCTGATATTCACGCGAGGTCTCTCCCTGTGCCTTGCGGCATTGCTATGCTCGGTGAGCACCCTTGCCGGCGAGAATCAGACCTTCGACATCTCGCACGCAAAAGTGGTCTCCGAACTTCACCTGTTATTCAGCTACCCGTTCTTTCTCCGAGCGCGAGCCCGTACGCCCTCACGAATGCGAACAGCCCGGGATCGTTGCTGACGCCCAGCTTCGCCATTGCGTCCCGCTTTTGCCGGCTGACCGTCCGGACATCGCGCCCGAGGGTGCGAGCTATCTCCGAGATCGACTTGCCTCGCACGAACATGTCGATCACCTCCGCCTGGCGCGGCGACAGGTGACGCATCGGCGACATGCCCAGCGGCTCGCCGCTCGCTTCGGCAAGTGTCTGCAGGATGGACTGGCTGACAAACGATCGCCCCGCGCCCGCCGCGCGGATGGCGGCGGCGAGTTCGTCCATGGGTTCGCTCTTGTTCAGCATGCCGGTCACGCCGTCGGACATGATTGACCGGAGAATGGCGGCGTTGGTCAGACTGGTCAGCACGACGACGCGTACGTCGGGCCAGCCGCTGCGTATGCGCCGGATGAGCCGCAGCCCGTCGTCGGCATCGCCTGACGCACCCGGCATGGTCAGGTCCGTTACCAGCACGTCGCATGATGTTTTCTCCAGCAGTTGAACCAGCGACGACGGACTCGTTGCCTCGCCGACGACCGTGAATCCCCCTTGCGCGACCAACGTGGCCCGGATACCGAGCAGGACAAACGGATGATCGTCTGCCAGCATGATTCGAAGGTTCACTGTTGCCGCCTTGCTATTGAATGGTGTTGGTCGACGCCGAAAAGCCCATTCGAAATAGCTGGAAACGAGTCCGTTTTTCAGCACCCCTCGCAATATTTAACGAATCGCGCTCCGACAAATTGAATGAAAACATCCAGAGAAAAAACGGAATATCAGAGAGTTCCGAATCAATGACCGATTCACGACCATTTCGAGTATTTTCCCGAAGAATTACCCGATGCCTGTTTCGCTTATCGGAAAGCTAACTTCCGCATTTCCTCGCGCGATTTCCGAATTTTCCTGATGGCGGTTAGGAAATCGCGTAACGGCTGCGGTCGCCGCATGGAAGCTATTGGGCGGACGTTGAGTTCGTCGCATTGTCTATCGAATGATCTCGGATTCAGATGAGAAGATTAATGACGCCTTCAGCCGATGAAAATTCCATTATTCTTAAAATGAGAAATTTGCCTAGAGCGCTAAACCGCAAAAATCATTTTTAAAATTATTCTGACGCCTCGCGCAGAAAAATCAGACGCTACAGGTCGATTTTTCGGCACAAGGCTAAGTGGATCGATTTTCGGAGTGAAAATCCGACCAGAAAATACAACGGCTTTCGGCATGTCGGAAGTCGCGACTGCGCGTTCACGCCCTCGCGCGCGACGAATAGGGCGCGACACGCGGCGGCCGAGGGAAGATGGGCAGCGCGATCAGCGCGCAGACGCTGGCGATGGCCCACACGGCCGGCCACGAGGTGGCCGCGAGCAGCGGCGCAATGGCCAGCGGCGTGACGAACAAGGTCATGAATGCACACGTATTGCCCATCGCGAGCGCCGTGCCCGCGCGCCGCGTCCCTGCGAGCGTTGCAAGCTCCGTGTACGCGACGCCGTGCCACGCAGACGCGCTGACGCCGCCAAGCACCACCATCGCCGCTAGCAGGATCGTGAGCGTGCCGTGCGTAGCGCCCAGGCTGGCCACGCCCGACGTGCTCACCGCCCCCGCAGCGCCCGCGGCACGCGCCGCGACCAGCGCGAGCGACGCGAACAGCAGCGCCGTCAGCACGCTGCACGCGCGCATGTATTGCCGCCGGTTGCCGTGCCGGTCCGTCCATCGTCCGCTCCAGACTCGCGCGATTGCCGCGCCCGTCTGCACGGCCGCCATCGTCGCGCTGATGCCGGCCACGCCCACACGGCCGAAGTCGTGCAGAAACACGGTCGCGAACGTGACGACGGCGAGTTGCGGCACGCACAGCACGCCGATGCCCAACGCGACGCGCCAGACGCCGGCGTCGCGCAACGGCGAGACCGGGGCGTCGTGTGAGACCGCGCGAGCCGCGTGCGCCTCCGCTGGCGCCAGCGCG